>JACDQO010000122.1 GCA_015657605.1 Limnohabitans sp.
CCGGCCGTGATGGCATGCCGCCAACGCACCCGGGTGTAAGGCACATAGAAATACAAGCCGCTCACACAAGCGGTGAGCATCAAGAACTCAAACCCGTCCAATAGCCAACGGGTCGAACCGGGCAACACATTCACCACATCGCGCGAAGCCGTGACCACAAAAGACGTGGCGGCCAAACTGCTGCCCAACAGCAAAGGCCCCAGCGTGATGGCCGACCAATACAGCAACACCCGCTGCGGCAACGGCCTTTGCCGCTGCAATCGCCAGATCTGGCCCAAAGTGCGCTCGATCGTCACCATCAAAAACACCGCTGACAGCAGCACGGCCACCAATCCGGCTGTGCCAGCCGGCTGGCCTTGAGCGAGAACTGGGTGAGGTAACTGAGCACTTGGCGGGCGATGCTCTCGGGCACCAGGCTCTCGATCAGCAGCGCTGGATCGTGTCCTGGAACTTGCCAAACACCGGAAAGGCCGAAAACACCGCCAAGCCGACCGCAAACAGCGGCACCATGGCCAACACCGTGGTGAAGGTGAGCGAACTGGCGCTGACGCCCAAGCGGGCATCGCGAAAGCGCTCGGCCAGCACGGCACCCATTTGTCGCCAGGGAAAAACCGACACCTCTTGCCACCACAGCCCGGTGTGGTCACGTAAAGAGGTTTTGTTCAAGGAGGAAGGCATGCCCGGTATGATGCCACCGCAATGAACACGAACCACGAAAACCAGCCCCCGCCCCCCCCGAAGAATCTGCTGCGCCAGCAGGCCTGGACACCACCCGTTGGTTGGCCGTGGGCAGCCTGTTGGGCCTGATTGTCTTGGGGCTGGCCTGGGAACTTTGGTTGGCCCCGCTGCGCGAGGGCGGCTCTTGGTGGGCCATCAAGGTGCTGCCTTTGTGCATTCCCATGGCCGGTTTGCTGAAAAACCGCATGTACACCTACCGCTGGGTCAGCATGTTGGTTTGGTTGTACTTCACCGAAGGGGTGGTGCGGGCCTGTGGCGATGCCTGGCCCTCTTCGGGCTTGGCCATGCTGCAAACCTTGCTGTGCACCACCTTGTTTGTGGCCTGCGCCCTGCATGTGCGCATCCGCTTCAAAGCGGCCAAAGCCACAGGCAACTTTGTGCCCGTCCCAAGGGACTGAACACCATGAGCACCCCCTTGCCCCACCCACTGCTGGAAGAGCTGCGCCAAATTTGCGGCGCCGCGAATGTTCTGACGCACGAAGACCCCGCTACCGACCTGAGCCCCTGGGAACAAGACTGGCGCAAACGCGTGAGCGGCCGCGCCTTGGCGGTGGTCAGGCCGAGCGACACAGCGCAAGTGGCGGCTGTGGTCAAAGCCTGCGCCGCACACCAAACGCCCATCGTGCCCCAAGGGGGCAACACCGGCTTGGTGGTGGGCGGCATCCCCGACAACTCCGGCCAGCAAATCGTGCTGAGCCTGACCCGCATGAACGCGGTGCGCGCCACTCGACCCCGACCAACCTGACCATCACGGTGGAAGCTGGCTGTGTGCTGCAAAACCTGCAAACGGCTGCCGAGCAAGCCGGGTTTTTGTTCCCCTTGAGCTTGGGGCGCCCGAAGGCAGCTGCACCATTGGCGGGAACCTGGGCACCAACGCAGGCGGCACGCAAGTGGTGCGCTACGGCAACACCCGCGAGCTGTGCCTGGGCCTGGAAGTCGTGACCGCGCAAGGCGAGATCTGGCACGGCCTGACAGGTCTGCGCAAAGACAACACCGGGTATGACCTGCGCAACCTGATGATTGGCAGCGAAGGCACACTGGGCATCATCACCGCCGCCACGATGAAGCTCTACCCCCAACCCGCCGCGCAGCTGACGGCTTGGGCCGCGGTGCCCAGCATGGAAGCGGCGGTGCAGCTGCTGGGTCTGGCGCACCAACGCTTGGGGCCGGGCCTCACGGGCTTTGAAGTCATGGGCCAATTTGCCCTGAGCTTGGTGGACAAGCATTACCCCCATCTGCGCGTCCCGCTTTGGCAAGACACGCCTTGGTGCGTGCTGCTGGAAACTCCGACAGCGAAAGCGAGCAACACGCCCGCACCCAGTTTGAAGCCTTGCTGGAAACCGCCATGGAACAGGGCTGGGTGAGCGATGCGGTGGTCGCCGAAAACCTCACACAAGCCAAAGGCCTGTGGCACATCCGAGAAAGCATCACCTTGGCCCAGGTGCAAGAAGGCCAAAACATCAAGCACGACATCAGCATCCCGGTCTCACGCATTCCGGCTTTTGTGGCCGAGACCGACACCCTGCTGGAACGTGAGGTGCCTGGCGTGCGCTTGGTCGACTTTGGGCACCTGGGTGACGGCAACCTGCACTACAACGTCCAAGCGCCCGAAGCATCTGACAGCAAGGCCTTTGTGATCGCCTTCGAAGACAAGATCAACACCTTGGTGTTCGACCAAGTCAAACGCTTTGGCGGCTCCATCAGCGCCGAGCATGGCGTGGGCACACAAAAAGTGAACAAGCTGCCGCTTTACAAAGACCCCACGGCGCTGGCCATGATGCGCTCTGTCAAGCAGGCGCTGGACCCGCAGAACATTCTGAACCCGGGGCGGGTGCTGAGCTGAAGCGCTCAAGCACTCCAAATCATTTCACGACCGCCGCATCGCTCAGCCTTTTGAGCAAAGCGGCGCGCCGACTTTGCACCACAGCCGATTGCACCAAGGCTTTGCTCTCTTCAAAGCCAGGCACCTGGAAGGGGCGCTTGGCGTTCAACCTGACCACGTGCCAATAAGGCCCCACCTGGATGGGCGCAGCCGACACCGCCCCTGGGGCCAGATTGACCACCACATTGGAGATGGCCGGGGCAATCTGATCGGGCAGGAACCACCCCAAATCACCACCCTTTTCTTTGCTCGGGTCCATCGATCGGGCCTTGGCCAGGGCATCAAAGGACTGACCGGCGCGCAACGCTGTCATCACCGAGCGGGCATCGGCTTCGGTGGCCAGCACGATGGTCGAAATTTGGTACTGCTGCAGGTCGCCCGCGGCCTGCAAGGCTTTGACCTGGCGCTCGTATTCGGTCTTGAGCTCCGCGTCTTTGATCGGGTTCTTGGTGAACTCGTCATTGAGCACCAACTCGATCAATAGGTTTTGGCGCAGGGTCTGCAGCGCATCTTGCGTCGCAGGCAATTTGTCCAAGCCCCGCTTTTGCGCTTCTTGGGTCATCAGCTCCCGCGCCACCAGCTCTTGCCTGAGCGCAGCGCGCAACTCGGGGGTGTCCCTTTGGCCTTGGGCCACATTCACCTGGACATTGCGGTCCATCAGGCGTGCGGAAATCGCCACGCCGTTGACCACGGCAACAGGGGCGTCATTGGCCTGCGCTGCAAAAACCATCGACAAGCCAGCCAGCAAAGCCGCCTGATTCATGAGACTTAGAGGTAAAACTTTCATATTCAAAACCCACCATTCAACTCAAGGAGGCATAAGCATAGCGCTTGGCGGGTGCCTTAAACTTGGCCCCTATGAACGCTCCTGCCCCAACCCACCCTGTCCGCAGCCAATACGAAGATTTCATGCGCCATGTCTACACGACGGGTGTGCAAAAGGGGGACCGCACGGGCACAGGCACGCGCAGCGTGTTTGGCCACCAGATGCGTTTTGACCTGAACGAAGGTTTTCCGCTGGTGACCACCAAAAAGGTGTTCTTGCGGGCCATCATCGTGGAGCTCTTGTGGTTTTTGCGGGGCGACAGCAATGTGAAGTGGCTGCAAGAACGCGGCTGCACCATTTGGGACGAATGGGCGCGCGAAGACGGTTCGCTCGGGCCCGTTTATGGCGTGCAGTGGCGCAG
>JACDQO010000123.1 GCA_015657605.1 Limnohabitans sp.
AGCATCGATGCTTTGTGCAACCCCGATCCCATCATGCACTGGCTGGAGCAAAAAATGAAATCCGATTGCTGGGTGAAACGCGAACCCTTGCAGGCACACGCCAAGTCATGGGGGGGGCTGTGCCGGGCGCCAGTCTTTTTGCGCATGCGGACTTTTTGCAGCGCCAACCCGAGCGTGTACAAGCGTTGACAGATGCGGTGGTTTTGGCGCTGAAGTGGTTGCCCTCAGCCGGACTCACCGACATTTTGAAGACCGTGCCCCCCAGCCATTGGTCATGGGACCGTGCCGCTTATTTGGGCGCCTTTGAAAAACTGCGAGAGTCTTATGCGGTGGATGGTCTGATTCGAAGCGCGGAGGTCCACCGCGCTTGGCAAGCGCACGCGGCTTTAAAGGGCATCAATGCCCAGGCCCGGATTTCGCCCGAGCGCACCTTCACCAACCTGTTCGCGAACAGCGCCCAAAATCCTCAGCGGCTCCGGGTGCGCATGGGTAGCTAAGTCGCCCAAGTTTTAGCGTCAGGCTCAGCGCTGCGCAGGGCGTTGGGTTGATTTTGGAGCGGGTTTGGCGGCCGATTTTGCAGCAGGTTTGGCAGTCGATTTGGCGTTGGTAGCGCTAGGCTTTTTGCCTTTTGTGGCTGCCGGGGCCGCTTTGCTCAAACGCTTGGTTTCTTTGGACGGCACCAGCACCGCCAGCTTCTTGCCAGCAGTCAACTTGGCGTTGGGGTTCAGGTCGTTCCAGGTGGCCAAGTTGGCGGCGGTCACACCATGGCGCGCGCCAGCAAGGCCAAGGTGTCGCCTTGACGCGCCGAGATGAACACCTTGCGCAACACCACCTCAGGCGCCAGCAGCAAGTGCCCGTTGTCGGCCAGATGTTCGGCCACATTGCTTTCTTTTTGTTGGGGGCGATGCACCAGCAAAGTGGAGCCGGCCTTGACCAGCATGCGTGGTGGAATGCCATTGACCGAACGCAGCTGTTCGGTGGACATGCCCACCTCTTTGGCGACATCTTCGGCCTTCATGGTGCGAGGCGCCAACCAAGCGGTCCAAGACGACAAGCGGGTGCCCGCGCGCGACTGCAGGTTGTTTTCAAACACGGTGGCGTTGTCCCAAGGCAGCAAGATTTGGGGGGTACCCGCCGCCAAAATCACCGGGCGGTTCATGGCCGGGTTGAGGGCCTTGAAGTCTTTCAAGCTGACGTTGGCCAGTTTGGCGGCCATCTCCACATCGATGTCTTTGTCGATCGGGACGCTCTTGAAAAAAGGGTGGTTTTGAATCAGTGGCAAGACGGTTTTAAAGGCCTCAGGTTGGGCAATGATGTTCTTCACCGCTTGCAGCTTGGGTACATAAAACCGCGTTTCGTCAGGCATGCGCAAATCGCTGTAGGTCAAGGGCTTGCCTTGGGCCCGGTTGCGTGCTAATGCACGGCCTACACTGCCTTCACCCCAGTTGTAAGCCGCCAAGGCCAAGTGCCAATCGCCGAACATGTTGTAGAGCTTTTGCAGGTAGTCCAGCGCAGCGCGGGTGGATTCCAACACATCCCGGCGCTCGTCTCGGAACAAATTTTGTTTGAGGTCGAAGTATTTGCCCGTAGCCGGCATGAACTGCCACATGCCTGCGGCTTTGGCAGTCGAGACGGCTTGCGGGTTGAAGGCCGACTCAATGAAGGGGAGCAGCGCCAGCTCCGTGGGCATTTTGCGGCGCTCTAGCTCTTCAACGATGTGAAAAATATAGGGCCTTGAGCGCTCGGTCATGCGCAAAAAATAGTCCGGCCGGCTGGCATACCAAACTTCTCGGTTGCGCACCAGATCGTTGTCCAAATCGGGCATGGCAAAACCCATGCGGATCCGCTCCCAAATGTCGGTTTGAGCCTGCAGGCCCATCAGGGCATTGGCTTTCAGATCGATGGGGCGCTCAGATGATGTCGCAACGGGGGCGGGTGCCGATGGTGCCAACACAGGCGCAATGGGGGCCGAAGGGGCTTGCTCAGCAGCGGCTACTGCGGGTGTGGGCAGAACGGGCGCGCGGTCTGCTTCGGGTGTGGTGGTCGCACACCCGCTGAGGATCAAAGCCAACAACAAGCTCCCGTGCAGGCGGGGGATGCTGGCAAAAGTCAAATCAAACAAGTTCATCGAAAATATTTTCCATTGGCGCAGGGCCGCAAAGGTGCTCACATCGTCCAGAGCCAAAGGGTCTTGCAGCTGCACGGCAGCGGCGACAGCAGGCTCACGGCTGCGCAAGAATGGGTTGATGGCGCGTTCGGTTTGCAAAGCCACAGGCAACGTGGGCAAGTCTTGTTCACGCTGCCTTGTGCAAAACGAGAAATGAGATCGCAAAGCGGCGTTGTCGGGTTCGACCGTGAGCGCGAAGCGCAGATTGGACAGGGTGTATTCGTGGGCGCAGCACACCCGGCTGTTGCCCGGCAGAGCGGCCAAACGGTCAAGGGAATCCAGCATTTGGGCGGGTGTACCTTCAAACAAGCGACCGCAACCACCCGAAAACAAGGTGTCGCCACAAAAAAGGACCGGATCTTGGTCTTGAGGCTGGGCCCAAAAAGCAAGGTGTCCCAAGGTGTGTCCTGGCACCTCCAGCGTGTCAAAACGCAAGCCATGCCAATCGAATTGGTCGCCTTGTTGAAGGCCTTGCGAGTCCACCGGCATTTTTTCCATAGCCGGGCCCAGCACGCGTGCACCCGTTTGTGCCACCAACGCCACCAAGCCACCCGTGTGGTCGGCATGGTGGTGCGTGACTAGAATCGTGTCCAATTCCACCCCCGGATGTTCTTGCATCCAGGCCAGCACAGGCGCACTGTCGCCGGGATCGACCACCAGGGCGTGTCGGTCTTTGTGCAACAACCAAATGTAGTTGTCTGCGAAAGCGGGCAGGGCTATGAGTTTCATGGAGCCTTTCATTATAGAAAGCCAAGACCCCACGACCGCTTGGTTGGCCTCTTTGGGGCAACCGGTGGCTTCTCGCTTGTTGGCTTGGGAGCAAGACCAAGCCGATCAGTTGTTGGCCGACGTCTTTGGCTACCACGCGGTGCAGTTGGGCTGGCCCGAGCTGAAAGCCTTGCGCCAAAATCGCATGCCCCACCGCTGGCAAGCTTGCGCAGAGTTCGAATGGCTTGGCGCAGCGCCTCCTGAGGCGTTCAACCCCGATGTTTGGCTGGACAGCCGCTCTTGGCCTTGGCAGGCCGACAGCCTGGATCTGGTGGTCCTCCCCCACACGCTGGAGCGTTCGGCCGACCCGCATGCCTGTTTGCGTGAAGTTGAGCGGGTGTTGATCCCGGAGGGGCAAGTGTTGATCACGGGCCTGAACCCCATGAGCGCTTGGGGTTGGCGTCAAACGCGGGGCGGCCAGCGCCGCCTTTTGTCCAACACGGCGCAGCCCCTCATTGGCTACCGGCGCCTGCGCGACTGGCTCCGTTTGTTGGGGTTTGAAGTGCAAGTCAGCCGTTTTGGGGGGTGGACCCCGGCATTGGCCACCGAGGCCTGGATGCAGCGTTGGCGTTGGATGGACACAGCAGGCGAGCGCTGGTGGCCCATTTTTGGTGGGGTCTACCTTTTATTGGCCACCAAGCGCGTGCCTGCAGGGCGACTTTTGACGGCAAAGGCTTGGCGCACGGTACGATTGCCCGCTGCTGCGGCCGCGCCTGTCGCCCGCTCCGACACCCTTGTCAGCCGACCTCTGACCGAGAAAGACCGCATTTGACCTCCGTTGAAATTCACACCGATGGTGCCTGCAAGGGCAACCCTGGCCCCGGCGGCTGGGGCGTTCGCTTGCAATCGGGCCAGCATGTGCAAGAGCTGTTTGGCGGAGAGCTGAACACCACCAACAACCGGATGGAAATGATGGCCGTCATCGAAGGCCTGTCCGCACTCAAGCGGCCCTGCCAGGTCACGCTCTATTTAGACAGCGAGTACGTGCGCAAAGGCATTACCGAGTGGATACACGGTTGGAAAGCGCGGGGCTGGCGCACCGCAGCCAAGCAACCCGTCAAAAATGCCGATCTGTGGCAAAAACTTGACGCTGTGGTGTCCTCTTCGGGACACCGAATCGATTGGCGCTGGGTCAAAGGCCACAACGGTGACCCTGGCAATGAGCGGGCCGACGCCTTGGCCAATCAAGGCGTAGACAAGGCTTTGGGGCGCTCCAGCACGGTCTAAGCCGCAGGCCGGTTGGCGACGCCCAGCCCATCCATACAGTCCAACATCCCCCACGACCAGTAGGGAAATTGCCTTTGCGCTGTTACATTGGCACGGTCTTGCAGCTCGTAATTGAGAGAGATTCGAATAGGCTTACAAAAAGAAATACACAGTTTTGGCAATTTTGGGCATTGCCATGGCTTCCCGGCGCGGCTTGGTGGTGGCAAAACAAGGCCCCTGAAGCTGCTGCTGGCAAGACGGGGGCGGCTTCCGCGCCTTCGGGCCCTGGGCCTGCGGCAGGTGGCGGCCCCGCACGCCCCACGTCGGTGGAGGTGGCCAAGGTCGAGAGCATGACTTTGGTGGACGAGACCCAAGCCGTGGGCAGTTTGCGTTCTAGACAAGGGGTGATGCTGCGCCCAGAAGTCGGCGGACGCGTCAAACAAATTTTCTTCAACGATGGCCAACGGGTGCGCAAAGGCCAGTTGATGGTGCAGTTTGACGACCAGCTGCCACAGGCCCAATTGGCCCAAGCCCGCGCAGAGATGTCGATCGCCGAGGCCAATCACAAACGCAACCAGGAGTTGGTGGCGCAAAATTTCATCAGCAACGGTCTTTGGATGAAAGCAGTGCAGCGCTGGAAGTGTCACGCGCCAAGCTCTCTTTGGCGCAAGCCACCTTGCAGCGTTTGCAGGTGCTGGCGCCTTTTGACGGCATCACTGGCCTCAAACAAATCAACGTGGGTGACTACCTGAAAGACGGCGCGGACATGGTCAACGTCGAGGACATCGATGCGGTGTTGCTCGATTTCAGACTGCCCGAGCGTTTTCAGGCCAAGATCCGTGCCGGTCAAAAGGCCCAGCTGACCGTCGATGCCCTGCCGGGCAGACCCTTCAGCGCCATCATTCAGGCGGTGGACCCTTTGATCGATGCCAATGGACGCTCGGTGGGCGTTCGCGGTTGCATTGACAACCGCCAGCAGCAGCTGCGCCCAGGCATGTTCGCCCGCGTCAATGCGGTGTTCGGTTCGCGCGAAAACGCCCTGGTCATTCCG
>JACDQO010000124.1 GCA_015657605.1 Limnohabitans sp.
GTCAGGCCCAAGCTGTCCAGCAGCTCATCGATCCAAGCCTCGTTGTGCTTGACGCCGAAATAGCCCGATTGGATGCGCAGCGATTCGCGCACCGTGAAAAAAGGGTCGAACACCAGCTCTTGCGGCACCACGCCCAGCAGGCGGCGCGCAGCGGCGTAATCGGTTTGGACATCGTGGCCGTGCACCAGCACGCGCCCGGTGGTGGGGCGGCTCAGGCCCGCCAGAGTGCTGATGAGGGTGGTTTTGCCTGCACCGTTGGGGCCCAGCAAACCGAAGAATTCGCCCTCTTCCACATCGAAGCTGACCTGGTCCAGCGCTTTGAACGCGGCTGCGCCCGCCTGTTTGGCCGGGTAGATCTTGGAGACGGATTGGAAAGAGAGCGCTGGCATGGAAGGGGTCTATTTTAAGTGCTGGCCTGCACACCCCGGGGCAGATCAAGGGGATCCGGGCCAAACGGCCTGGAAAGCAAGCACTCAGGCCGGTTGCAGCAGGTCCAAGACCCCATACAAACGGGCCAACTCCAGCAAACGCGGCGACATGCCCTCGACCCGCAAAACACTGCCCTTTTGGGTCAGCACCCGGCGCAAACCCAAAAGCACCGCCAAAGCCGAGGAATCAAAATCCGTCAGGTCGGCAGCATCCAACACCACTTGTGGCGGCAAGGCTGTGGGCAATTGCGCCACCCACTGCGCAAGACAGGCGTTGGCCTGATCGTGCAACAAGGCAGTGGGTAACTTCAGTGGCGACATGGCAAAGAGGCTCAAGCCGGTTTGGCGTTGGTCTTGTTGCGTGCAGCCAAGCTGGCGATCAAAGCATCGATGCCCCCAGCATTGATCTCTTTGGTGAATTGGTTGCGGTAATTCTCAACCAGCCACACACCCAAGACGTTCAGGTCGAAAATCATCCAACCCGCACCTTGACCTGCTGTTTTCTCAAGGCGGTAATCCAGCTGAATGGGATCGCCCTTGCCACGCACCTCGGTGTTGACCACCAAATTTTTGTCATCTTGGCCTCGGCGCAAAGGCTTGACCACCACCACTTGGTCGGTGATTTGGCTGAGTGCACCTGCATACGTGCGCACCAACAAGGTTTTGAACTCGTCTTGCAAGCGCTTTTGCTGCTCTGGCGTGGCACTGCGCCAAGCGGGGCCTGTGGCCAAAGCAGTCATGCGCCGAAAGTTCACATGCTGCATCAGCTGGCTGTCCACCAACTGCATGACTTTTTGAATGTCACCACTGCGCAGCGCCTTGTCGGCCTTGATGGTGTTCAGCGTGTCATTGGTGATGCGCTGAACAAACACATCAGGGGCTTCCTCTGCGGAAGACGCCGCCGTGGCAAAACACCCCAAAACCAAGGAACAGGCCATGGCCGACCAAGAGCGGCGGCTCAAAAAGAAAAATGACGAAGTGGTGAGCATGGCGAGACTATAAAACCAGATGCGAAAAGCGATGTGAAAAACTGTAAGCAAGCCGTCAAGGCTTGGATGACGCCTCGTTGTAATCAAAGCTGGAGGGCGGATTGCCGTCGTGGATGTCGTTCAGCCTTTTTTGCAAATAAGCATCGCGCACGAAAGAATAGGGATCGAGCGAAGAGGCTTTGATGGCATCCACCGCCTTGAGCAAGCCCGCACGCGTGTCCACCAAACGGGTCACCAGCAAACCATTGCGGGTGGGCTCATCTGCCAAACTGTTGGTCACATTGCCCTTCATGTCCACAGGGAACGCCAGCGCATCACGCAGCGTAGATGGTCCAAACAAAGGCAGTACCACATAGGGACCCGACTGCACGCCCCAATAGCCCAGTGTTTGCCCAAAGTCTTCACGCCGTTTCTCAATACCCATCTCGCTGGCCACATCCAGAATGCCGCCCAAACCGATGAAGGTGTTGACATTGATCCGCATGAAGGTCTCCACCGTGGCTTGACCTTTGAGTTGCAGGGCGCTGTTGGCCATAGACCAGACATCGCCCAAGTTACCCATGAAGTTGCTCACCCCAGTGCGCACCATGCTGGGCAAGACCTTCACATAAAGCTGTGCAGCAGGCTTGAGTGCCACGGTGTCGATCGCATCGTTGAACTGGTAAATGCTGCGGTTCATGGGCTCCCATGGGTCGCTGGCATCGGCACTTTTCACGGTGGCACAGGCTTGCAAAAGCAGCAACATGCCCACACCCAACAACAGGCTCAAGCGTCTGGCAACGGCTCTCATGGCTTTTGTCCTTCAGAGGATTTTTCGGCTTGGTTGAACAAGAATTGGCTGATCAGGTTTTCGAGGATCACGGCCGATTGGGTCGAACCAATGCGGTCACCTGCGGCCAGGTTTTTCTCGTCGGCACCAGGCGAAACGTCCAAGTATTGCTCACCCAACAAGCCGCTGGTCAGAATTTTCAAGGAGCTGTCTTGCGGAAAAGCGTGCTCGGTTTGCAAGGTCAAGGTCACTTTGGCTTGAAAAGACTCGCCATCGAATTCGATGGTTTTGACGCGCCCTACCACCACACCCGCACTTTTGACAGCGGCACCGGGCTTGAGCCCACCAATGTTGTCGAACTTGGCTGTGACGTCATAACCCTTGTTGAAGCTCCAGGTCAACAAATTGGCCGCCTTGAGCGCCAAAAACAACAGGGCCACAGCGCCGAGCACCACAAACAAACCGACCCACACATCATTTTTTGAACGTTGCATGCCGTCCTCCTCAAATGCTGAACATCATCGCAGTCAGGATGAAATCCAGTCCCAACACCGACATAGAAGAAACCACCACGCTGCGCGTGGTGGCGCTGGCCACACCTTCTGGGGTGGGCTTGGCCACATAACCCTGCAGCAAGGCAATGAAGGTCACGGCCACACCGAACACCACGCTCTTGATGATGCCGTTGCCCACGTCCTTGAACACATCCACGCCGCCTTGCATCTGGCTCCAGAAAGAGCCTGCGTCCACACCGATCAACAGCACCCCCACGACATAGCCACCGAATATGCCCACCGCACTGAACACCGCCGCCAGCAAGGGCAAAGCAATGATGCCGCCCCAAAAGCGCGGCGCCAAGATGCGCTTCAGAGGGTCAACGGCCATCATCTCCAAAGCCGTGAGTTGCTCACCTGCCCGCATCAGGCCAATCTCGGCGTGAGCGATGCGCCCGCGCGACCGGCAAACAACAAGGCCGAGACGACGGGACCCAATTCGCGCACCAAGCTGAGCGTCACCAACAGGCCCAGCGCCTCGGCCGAGCCGTAGCGCTGCAGTGTGTAGTAGCCCTGCAGGCCCAGCACAAAGCCGACAAACAAGCCAGAAACCGTGATGATGGCCAACGAATAGTTGCCCAAAAAATGCACCTGATCGCGCACCAGGCCAAAGCGCTTGAGTGCAACGCCCGACATGCCCAGCAGCTTGATGAACAAGCGGGCAGCAAAGCCCCAATCGGCCAGCATCTGTCGGGTGTGGGCGCCCAAGGTGCCGAGCAAGGAGACGATCATGACGTGCTCCCATAATCTTGCGCCGCATGGGGAGCCGGGTAATGGAAAGGCACCGGACCATCGCTTAAAGCGTGCACAAACTGGTGGATCAGCGGATCGGTGCTGGCCCGCAACTCGGCGGGCGTGCCTTGGGCGGCCACACCGCCGTTGGCCAAAATCACCACATGGTCGGCAATCTCAAAGGTTTCCGTCACATCGTGTGACACCACCACACTGGTGATGCCCAAGCTGTCGTTCAAACGGCGAATCAATCGGGCCGCGGTGCCCAAAGAAATCGGGTCAAGTCCGGCAAAAGGCTCGTCGTACATGATCAGTTCGGGGTCGAGCGCAATGGCGCGGGCCAGGGCCACGCGGCGGCTCATGCCGCCGGAGATCTCCGAAGGCTTCAAGTCACGCGCACCGCGCAAACCCACGGCATCGAGTTTCATCAACACAATGTCGCGGATCAGGTCTTCCGACAAAGCCGTGTGCTCGCGCAAGGGGAAGGCCACGTTGTCGAACACGCTCATGTCGGTGAACAAGGCACCAAACTGAAACAACATGCCCATGCGTCGACGGGCTGCATACAGCTCGGTTTGGTGCATGGGGGTGATGTCGTCACCGTCAAACAACAACTGACCCGAACTGGCGCGAATTTGTCCACCAATCAGGCGCAGCACCGTGGTTTTGCCACCGCCCGACACACCCATCAAGGCCGTGACTTGTCCGCGCGGCACCTTGAAGCTCAGGTTCTTCAAGATGACACGGTCGCCGTACCCGAAGCTCAGGTCGCGCAATTCAACAAGTGGCGGTGGTGTGGTCGTGGGGTTCATGAAAAACAAAAGCCGGAAGGACCGGCTCTTGCGATGTTAGAGGCTCCCGGTCCAAGGCATACAAACCGGGAAATTCTAGGGATTTTACCTAGAACTAATGTTATTCATCGTGGCAAGTCACTGGTTCCCATCAGGAATTCGTCAACCGAACGTGCCGCCTGGCGGCCTTCGCGGATGGCCCACACCACCAAAGACTGGCCTCGGCGCATGTCGCCAGCGGCAAACACCTTGGGCACATTGGTGGCGTAACCGCCTGTGAAATCGGTGCTGGCCTTGGCGTTGCCACGGGCATCCTTGTCGATGCCAAAGGCGTCGAGCACGGTAGCCACCGGGTTGGTGAAGCCCATGGCCAGCAAAACCATGTCAGCTTTGTATTCCTTCTCAGTGCCAGGCACCTCGACCATCTTGCCGTCCTTGAATTCGACGTGCACTGTCTTCAAGCCGGTGACTTTGCCCTTTTCGCCCATGAACTCCTTGGTGGAGATGGCGAATTCGCGCTTGAGCAGACCTTTTTCGGCGCTCTCGTCGTGGCTGGAGCTGGTGCGCAGCTTCATGGGCCAGTAGGGCCAAAC
>JACDQO010000125.1 GCA_015657605.1 Limnohabitans sp.
GCCTCGGCTTTGCGCCCGACAGCATGCGCAACAACTGGACCTTGTCAACAGAGCGGGCCGACGCCACGCGTCAGTTCATGCAAAGCCAAGGCATCAGCGCCAACCGTTTCTCACGCATTGAGGGGGTGGCCGACACCAACCCCAAGGTGCCGAACAATCCTGCGGATGCCCGAAACCGCCGTGTCAGCATCACGGTGCTGAACCAATGACCCCAGGTGTTCTTTCTTCCAAGCCTGACCACACCGATTGGGGTACATTGGACTTTGTGCAGATCAAGCGAAAGGGTAGTTCATGCTGAAATTCATCGCGATCGGAGCCAGTGTGGGCGCCTTGGCCATGGGCGGTGTTTGGGGTTTAGTCCATCTGATGGGCGAGCCCAGCGGCCCCTCCGCCGAAAGCCAAATCAGCACATTGACACCGGGCGCCAACAAAGGCGTGATGGATTTGATCTGCGAGCTGGAGCTTGACTTGAACGGCCAGCTCAAATTGGGCATCACCGACAAAGAGCCCTCGCGCATCACCATGGCGCAAATTGACTTTGAGAAAAACTCGGGTTGGTACCAAGGCAAGATTGCCATTTCTGAGAGCCGTTCAGGCACGCTTCAGGTGATGGGCACACGGCTCAAAGTCACACGCCCTGCCATGTTCCAGCGCTTTGGGGTCATGATTTCCGGGGAAGAGTTTGTGATTGACCGCAAAACAGGGCGTTTTGTACAAACCTTGAACCTGTCAGACGGCCAAACGATCACCCTCATCACCGGTACATGCGCTCAGGTGACCAAGCCCCCGTTTTGATCACCACGCTGGCACCCTTGGCAGGTGCAGCGCTTCAACCCACGCCGCGCAAATCGTATTTGTTGATCTTTTCGATCAAGGTGGTTCTTTGCAGCTGAAGCAGCTTGGCGGTTTGTGACACATTGCCTTGCGTTCGCGTGAGTGCTTGTTCAATCAAACTGCGCTCGACTTCAATCAAATGCTGCTTCAAAGAGATGCCATCCGGTGGCAGCGTTTGAATGCCCTGCGCCAGCAAAATCACCTCTTCCACGTCGTTCATTTCATCGTTGGAAGCCGATAAAGCTGCGGGCAAACTGCGGGCCACGGCCAAAGATTCGGTCCCCTCATCGGCAGAAAACAGATGTGCCAAGGATCCGTCTGGCTCCACGGGCCAGAGGACACCTCCGGTAAGGCGCTACCCACATCGGCCACAGGCATGGTGGATACATCCCGCTCAACCGATGAACCCGAGGCAGCACCCTGCAGAAAAACACTTGGGTTTTCAAGCGGCTTGGCCGGCATTTGTGCCAAAAGCCCCGCTTGGAGTGCCGCCAAACCCGACGGCATCATGCAGGCAGGAACGGTCTGCACATGCAAGGCTTGTGATGGGAACAAAGTTGAAAACCTGTCCACCAAGTTGGACAACTCACGCACATTGCCCGGCCAAGCGTACCCCTGCAGCATCTGCAACATGTCCGGGGCAAACTTGAGTGGGCGCGAACCGGGCAATGCGTGTTTGTCGGCATAGAACTGCAACAAAGCCGCAATGTCCTCCGGGCGCTCACGCAAGGGTGTGGTGGTGATGGGCAGGACATTGATCCTGTAATAAAGGTCTTCCCTGAAACGGCCCTCGGCCACTTCGTTTTCAAGATTTTTATGGGTCGCAGCCACCACGCGCACATCGATGCTGACCTCACGCGAGGCACCCACCGGCAAAATGCAACGCTCTTGCAAAACGCGCAAAAGTTTGACTTGCATGTCCATGGGCAAGTCACCGATCTCATCCAAGAACAGGGTACCGCCGTGGGCCAACTCAAACCTGCCCAAGCGATCAGCCACAGCGCCCGTGAAAGTGCCCTTTCGGTGGCCGAACAACTCGCTCTCAATCAACTCACGCGGAATGGCACCACAGTTGATCGGCACAAATGGACTGGCGGCCCGCGGGCCTTGGGCATGCAAAGCCTGCGCCACCAACTCTTTGCCCGTGCCACTCTCGCCGGTGACCAAGGCTGTCGACGAAGAGGCTGCCAAAGTTTTGATCAAGTCACGCAAAAATTGGGTGGCTTGGCTGTGACCAATGATTTGGGTTTTGGCACTGACTTTCATCTGCTTCACAAGTTAATAACGTGGGCTGTCGGTCGAACCATCAGGATGAACACGGCGAGAAAAGGCACATCAAGGTGCGCAAATCACAAAACTGCCAAGGATAATAAATCGGCAACCGTTTTTTGATAATATCAATTTTATTGAATTAAATCAAATTTTTTGTAAAATACAGCGCTTCAAATGAATTATTTAGACCACTGAGAAAAGCCGTGCTGGTCATTTTTAAGAGCGCCATCTCAAGTCGTTGGCCCAGCTGACGATACAAGGGGAGTACATATCAAATGCGCAGCACTTTTCCTGCGTTGTCATCAGCTTCCGGAGATTTGAAATGAGCACCACCAAAACATTGACCGTAGCCTTGCTGACATCGTGGATGCTGACGGGCTGCGTTTCTGTTCCCTTGAACCTTGTGGGACAAGACAAAACCCCACCCCCATCGGCTCCCGCGTCCATGATCACCCCTTTGGTCGAAAAGCGAGAGACCCTGGTGGCCACAGGTTACGCCGTGGTGAGCATTCAAAACCACAAAAATCCCGCGCAGCAACGCTTGCTCGCCATCCGGGCATCCAAACTCGACGCCTACCGCTCCCTGACCGAGCAGGTTTATGGCCAGCAGCTGGATGCCACCACCACGGTGGCTGACATGACCATCATGAGTGACACCTTCAGAGCCAAAGTCGAGGGCGTGGTCTATGGCGCTGTGCTGGTCAGCATCACCCCCGTAGGCGATGACACCTACGAAACGACTTTGTCCCTGGACCAGCACGTCGTGCGTGACTTGCGCACCTTGTATTTGGGGCAAATGGCCGCCAAGCGCCGTTAATCCCCACCCTGAAGCAGCCTCCCCCTCGGGCCTTTCCATGCACAAGCAGCCATCATTTCTAGCCATGACGCCACAGACCTTTTCAGAGACTGTCATGGGTCGTGGTGCCAGCGTCTGGCACACATTGGCCTTGGTTTTGGCGTGCATGCTGCACGGACCCCTGTTGGCGCAAAGCCTCAGCCCGGCCGAATTGGCCTCCAGGGCCATGTCAGCCCCGGCTGTTCGCGCAGCGATCTCGGCGCAAGCCAGCGCCAGCACCGCCAACGCAGCCAAATCGGTGAATGAGCACGAGGTGCATTTGGCCGCCATTCGCCAGGCGATTTTGAATGCCACCTTGGACAGACCCACCCGCGTGATCAGCACCGCATGGGTGGATCAACAAGGCGCTTTGCACGAATCGGCCCATTTCCACTCCGAAGCCAAAGTCAGTGGCATCCGTGTCCTGTCGTACTTGCCGGGTGACGAGTCACCCGCCCAAATCAGCGCAGATGTGTTGCCCTGGGGCTATCGCCCCAACCAAACCGACAAAACCTGCCAGCCCAGCCCCGCGCGCTTGGCGGCTTCCTTTGCTGGCACGCACACACACGGCCGAGGGGTTCAGCGGCCCGCAACTTTTTGCCAGCCAAATGCTGCTCAACATGGCCAACGACACATGGCATCAACGCATGCAGCAGTCACCCAGGTGGCGCGTCCAAGCTGCCACGGTGAGCACCTCCAACAGCTACCTCCGGGCTTTGAGCGCCAGCGAAGAAGCCCGCAGCGTCTGGGTGGCCAACCTGTCACTCAAACCGCATGGGCCATCCTCGCCAAGCACTTGGTCTGACCGCCTGTATCCGCAAGCCGCCACCCCTGTTTGGCGTTGGACGCTCACACTCAGCTTGGGTCAAGACACCGCCCAAGTAGGTCGCAGCACAGCCCTTTGGCAAGCAGAACACACCTTCACCATCGACCCCAGCCTGATGGCCAACCGGCCCAGCCTGTGGCAGCAGCAGCTGCAAACCGAAATCCAAGCCCAAGTGAACCAATGGGTGTCACAACTGGAAAA
>JACDQO010000126.1 GCA_015657605.1 Limnohabitans sp.
GAAAAACTCGGCCTGCTGACAGATCTGCGTGCCCGCGAGTTCTACGAAAAGCCCACCACTGAGCGCAAGCGCAAGAAGTCGGCTGCCGTCAAGCGCCACTACAAGCGCGTGCGCAGCATGCAGCTGCCCAAGAAGATGTATTGATCTTCCGTTTTGTATGACCTGCCAAGGTCTGCAAACAAGCCCGCTGGAGGACGCTCAGGCGGGCTTTGTTGTTTTTGATTTCCTTTTTTAAATTCCCCATTCTTGGAGCCCTCATGAGCCTGAAAGAACAAATCACCGAAGACATGAAAACCGCCATGCGGGCCAAAGATGCGGAACGTCTGGGCACCATCCGCTTGCTGCTGTCGGCCATGAAGCAAAAGGAAGTGGACGAGCGCATCGAGCTGGACGATGTGGCCGTGGTGGCCATCGTGGACAAGCTGATCAAGCAGCGCAAGGATTCGATCGCCGCTTTTGAACAAGCCGCTCGCCAAGACTTGGCCGACAAGGAAAAAGCCGAGATGGCCGTGCTGCTGGCTTACCTGCCCGCTCGCATGTCGGCCGAAGAGGTCACCGCAGCCGTGCAGGCCATCGTGGCCGAGTTGGGCGCCAAGGGCCCTGGCGACATGGGCAAGGTGATGGGCGCCGTCAAAGCCCAGTTGGCGGGCAAGGCTGACATGGGTCAGGTGTCGGCAGCGGTGAAGGCGGCGCTGGCAGGCTGATGCGCCAAGAGGGCTGATGGATGGGCTGTGAAGCCGCTCAGGCCTGCAGAATCAGCGCAGCCCCAGACACGGCCAAAATCGCCCCACCCCAAGCCCCCCAGGCCGGACGGCGGCGGTACACCCCCCACAGCAGCGGCAGCAGCAAGATCGGGGTGAGTGAAGAAAAAATGCCCACCAAATTGGCTTGACCTGTGTGCAGCGCCTGCAAGATCAAGGTCATGCCCAAAGCCATGGCCACCGCCGCACTGGCCCAGGTGTTGAACAAGGTCTTCGCATCCAGCGGGTTTTGCACTTTGGCCACCTGAGCCCCAGCCCAAAGCAAAGCCAGGTGCGCCAAAAAACTGGCCGATGTGCGCACCGCCGAGGCCGATACCGCATCCACCCCGGAGGCCATCAAGGGCTTGATCATCAAGTGGCCACCGACTGGCATACGGCCGCCACCAGCCCCAGCACAACACCCGTCCACAAAGAACCTTGGGTGTTTTCCCACGCATGGGTTTCGCTCTCACGGCGGCCCCACACAATGGCCACCATCACGCCCGAAACCAACAAACTGCCGCCCACCAAAGTCCAGCCCCAGAGGGTCTCACCCAAAAACAGCCAGGCCAGCAAAGTCGAAAACAAGGCGTGCGTGGCAAACAGCACACCACTGCGGCGTGGCCCAAGCCGGTTCATGCAGGCAAACAGCGCGGTGTCGCCAATGAAGATGCCAATCAAGCCCGACAAGGCCAGCAAGGCCACGCTCGAGGCATCCAAGCTGCGCCATTGCCCGGTGAACAGCGCCAGCGCCCACAGCAGGGTGAGCGCAAAAAACAAGCGCCAGCGTGTGAACGCAAAGGCCCCCATGCGGCTGGAGGCCGCGGCAGAAAACAAACTGCCCACCGCCCACGACAAAGCGGCCAGCGCCGCTAAAAGTTCTGCCTGCACAGCGCAGCAGGCCTTAGCTGCCCGCCAGCTTCATGCGGTTGACCAAGATGGAGCCGGTGGATTTGGCCCCCATGTTGTAGGAGTCAGCGCCCACCGCCTCGATGCCCATGAACATGTCTTTGAGGTTGCCCGCGATGGTGATCTCGTGCACCGGGTAGGCGATCTGCCCGTTCTCGACCCAAAAGCCACTGGCCCCGCGCGAGTAGTCACCGGTCACATAGTTCACACCCTGCCCCATCAACTCGATCACAAACAAGCCCGTGCCCAGTTTTTGCAGCATGGCGTTGAGATCGTCACCCGGCTGTGTCAGGCGCGACGTCATGGACAGGTTGTGCGAACCGCCCGAGTTGCCGGTGGTCTTCATGCCCAGTTTGCGGGCCGAATAGCTGCTCAAAAAGTAGCCCTCGACACGGCCACCCTTGACCACCTGGCGACGCGCAGAGCGCACGCCTTCGTCGTCAAAGGGCGAGCTGCCTTTGCCGCGCAAGATGAAAGGATCCTCTTCGATGTCGATGTGTTTGGGGAACACCTTTTTGCCCAGCGAGTCGAGCAAGAAGCTGCTCTTGCGGTACAGAGCCCCGCCACTCACGGCCTGCACAAAACCGCCCAGCAGGCCTGCGGCCACGGGCGACTCGAACAACACCGGGCACTCTGTGGTGGCAATCTTGCGCGCCCCCAGGCGCGACAAAGCGCGCTCGGCGGCGTAACGGCCCACCGCCTCGACCGAGGCCAACTCGTCGGCCGAGCGCATCGAGGTGTACCAAGCGTCGCGTTGCATCTCGGCATTGCGTCCGGGCAGCTTGGCAATTGGAGCGACCGAGACGCTGTGGCGCGAGCTGGCATAACCACCCCGAAAGCCGTGCGTGTGCGCGCTGAAAAAATGGCTTTGCTGGGCCGACACAGCCGCACCGTCGCTGTTGGTGATGCGGCGGCTGGTTTTGAGCGCAGCGGCTTCGCACTGTAAGGCCAGCTGGGCCGCTTCTTCGCTGTTGATGCTCCAGGGGTGGAACAAATCCAGATCGCGGTGTTTCGTTTCGATGTCGGCTTCGTCGGGCAGTCCGGCTGTCGGGTCTTCGGCGGTGAAGCGGGCAATGTCATAAGCGGCTTGCACCGTGCGCTCAATCGCCGCTTTAGAAAAGTCCGAAGTGCTGGCATTGCCCCGGCGGTGGTCCACGTACACCGTCACGCCCAGCGACTTGTCGCGGTTGCGCTCCACGTTTTCCAGCTCGCCCTTGCGCACGCTGACCGACAGGCCACAGCCTTCAGAGGCTTCGGCACCCGCATTGGTGGCACCCAGCTTTTTGGCGTGGTGCAAGGCGATGTCGACCAGCTCTTCAAAATGGTCACGCGAGTAGCTGAAGCCGTCGTGGGCATGCGCGTGGGAAGCGGTGGCAGAGGCGTTTTTTTCACGGAAGGGATCTCGAAAAAAATGGCGGGCGCCAGGCCCGCAGTGGCCGCTATGATACTTGCCACCCAGCCGCTTGCGCTGCACACAAGAACGAGTTTCCCCAGTCATGTCCCGTAAACCCAAAAAAGGCTATTTCGTCCGCGGTCAGTTTGTTGCCGAGGGCAGCGAACTCGACCTGGAGTACAAGCGCGAGCTCAAGGGCGGGCTGGATGGCCCGAGCCGCACCGAACTCAAGCGCGAAAGCACCGAACTGCAAGAACTCGGCACGGCCTTGCTCACCCTGCGCAAAGACCTGATGGAAGGTCTGGCCTTGCCCGACAAACTGGTCGACGGCCTGGCCGAAGCCAAACGCATCACCAACTTTGAAGGCAAGCGCCGTCAGATGCAGTTCATCGGAAAGCAAATGCGTCTGCTCAGCCCCGAAACCCTGCAAGCCGTGCGCGAAGCCCTCGACATCCAGCGCCTGGGCAGTGCCAAAGACACCCAAGCCCTGCACCTGGCCGAAGCCTGGCGCGACCGCCTGATCGCCGACGACGCGGCCGTGGGCGAGTGGATCGAACACCACCCGCAAACCGACATTCAGCAGCTGCGCGCGCTGGTGCGTCAGGCCCGCAAGGACGCCGTGCCTGTGACGAATGCGGCCGTGTCGCAAGGCCTGGCCCCGCGCCAAGGCCGCGCCTACCGCGAGCTCTTCAAACTGGTGCGCAGTGTCCTGACGGGCGGCGAAAGTGACAACACCCCCGACGAGGAAGCCGAAGATGAGTGAAGCCCAGTTTGACCCGGTCAAGATCGGCATCGTGTCCATCAGCGACCGCGCCAGCACCGGCGTGTACGAAGACAAAGGCCTGCCTGCGCTGCAAGACTGGTTGACCCGTGCGCTGCACAACCCGATCCACTTCGAGCCGCGCCTGATCCCCGACGAAAAAGAA
>JACDQO010000127.1 GCA_015657605.1 Limnohabitans sp.
GGCATGTACATCGGTGACACGTCCGATGGCACCGGCTTGCACCACTTGGTGTTTGAGGTCGTCGACAACTCGATTGACGAAGCGCTGGCGGGCCACTGCGACGACATCGTCGTCACGATCCACAGTGACAACTCGATTTCCGTGACCGACAACGGCCGTGGCATTCCCACCGGCGTCAAGATGGACGACAAGCACGAGCCCAAACGCAGTGCTTCCGAAATCGCTTTGACCGAACTGCACGCAGGCGGCAAGTTCAACCAAAACAGCTACAAGGTCTCGGGCGGTCTGCACGGCGTGGGCGTGTCTTGCGTCAACGCGCTGAGCAAGTGGTTGCGCCTCACGGTGCGCCGCGAAGGCAAAGTGCACCAGATCGACTTTGCCAAAGGCTTTGTGCAAAACCGTTTGCTCGAAACCGTGGACGGCGTTGAAGTCTCGCCCATGCGCGTGACGGGTGCCACCGACAAGCGCGGTACCGAAGTGCACTTCTTGCCCGACGTGGAAATCTTCACGCAGAACACCGATTTCCATTACGAAATCTTGGCCAAGCGTTTGCGCGAACTGTCCTTCTTGAACAACGGCGTGCGCATTCGTCTCAAAGACGAGCGCAGCGGCAAAGAAGACGACTTCTCGGGTGCCGGTGGCGTCAAAGGCTTTGTGGACTTCATCAACGCCAACAAAAAAGTGTTGCACCCCAACGCCTTCCACGCCAACGGCGAGCGCCCGGCCGACAGCTACGGCGGCATCCCCGGCACCAGCATCGGTGTCGAAGTGGCCATGCAGTGGAACGACGGCTACAACGAGAACGTGCTGTGCTTCACCAACAACATCCCGCAGCGTGACGGTGGCACCCACCTCACGGGCTTGCGTGCCGCGATGACCCGCGTGATTGCGAAGTACATCGAGAAAAACGAGATCGCCAAAAAGCAAAAAGTCGAAGTCAGTGGCGACGACATGCGCGAAGGCCTGTGCTGCGTGTTGAGCGTCAAAGTGCCCGAGCCCAAGTTCTCCAGCCAGACCAAAGACAAGCTGGTGTCGAGCGAAGTGCGCGCCCCGGTGGAAGACATCGTGGCAAAAGCTTTGACCGACTTTTTGGAAGAGCGCCCGAACGATGCCAAGATCATCTGCGGCAAGATTGTGGAAGCCGCTCGCGCCCGCGAAGCCGCCCGCAAAGCCCGCGAAATGACACGCCGCAAAGGCGTGCTCGACGGCATGGGCCTGCCCGGCAAACTGGCCGACTGCCAAGAAAAAGACCCGGCCCTGTGCGAAATCTACATCGTCGAGGGTGACTCCGCCGGCGGCTCGGCCAAGCAAGGCCGCGACCGTAAATTCCAGGCCATCTTGCCCTTGCGCGGCAAGATCTTGAACGTCGAAAAAGCCCGCTACGAAAAGCTGCTGACCAGCAACGAAATCGTCACGCTCATCACGGCGCTTGGCACCGGCATTGGCAAAGCCAGCGCCGAATCCGGCAAGAGCGGCACCGACGACTTCAACGTCGACAAACTGCGCTACCACCGCATCATCATCCATGACCGACGCCGACGTGGACGGCGCCCACATCCGCACTTTGTTGCTCACCTTCTTCTACCGCCAAATGCCCGACCTGGTCGAGCGTGGCCACATCTACATTGCCCAGCCGCCGCTGTACAAGGTCAAGGCCGGCAAAGAAGAGCTGTACCTCAAAGACGGCCCGGCGCTCGACGGCTTCTTGCTGCGCATCGCGCTCAAAGACGCCAGCATCAGCACCGGCGGCGCTGCACCGCAAGTGCTCACAGGCGAAACCCTCGAAGCCCTGGCCCGCAAACACCAAGTTGCAGAACACGTCATTGCCCGCTTGTCTAACTTCATGGATGCCGAAGCTTTGCGTGCCATGGCCGACGGCGTGTCGCTCAACCTGGACAACATGGAGCTGGCCGCCGCCTGTGCGCCTGCACTGCAAGCCAAGCTGCGCGAACTCAACACCACCGGCATCCCCGCCGAAGTGACTGCCGAGTTCGATGTGCGCACCGACAAACCGATCCTGCGCATCAGCCGCCGCCACCACGGCAACATCAAGAGCAGCATCATCACGCAAGACTTTGTGCACGGTGCCGACTACGGCGCGCTGGCCGAAGCCGCTGAAACATTCCGTGGCTTGCTGAGCGAAGGTGCCAAAGCCCAGCGCGGTGAAGGCGAGCGCCAAAAAGAAGAAAAAGTGGGCGACTTCCGCCAAGCCATGCATTGGCTCATCAGCGAAGCCGAACGCACCACCAGCCGCCAGCGCTACAAGGGTCTGGGCGAGATGAACCCCGCCCAGCTGTGGGAAACCACCATGGACCCCACCGTGCGCCGCTTGCTGCGCGTGCAAATCGATGACGCCATCGAAGCCGACCGCGTGTTCACCATGCTCATGGGCGACGAAGTCGAGCCACGCCGCCACTTCATCGAGAGCAACGCGCTGCGCGCTGGCAATATCGACATCTAAGTCTCAACTGATTCGAATCCGCAAATTGGAATAAAACCGATAGGAACCAAGCACCTGTAATTACACCGCAGAAGCACACACCATCACGGGCCACAGAGTCCGGTGCGCTTCAGCCATCTCATCTAGCCTGGGGAGGCTTTGAACCATGTATTTGATGTATGTGGATGAAAGTGGCGATATTGGCCTGACTGGCTCGCCAACGCGCTATTTCGTATTGACGGGCCTTGTTCTGCACGAGCTTCGTTGGCGTCAGACGCTGGATGAGCTGATCGCCTTTCGCAGAGAGCAAAAACCGATTTCGGTCTCAAGCTGCGAGAAGAGATTCATGCCAGCCTATGCTCTCAAAACCAGGGGCCTTGGTGCGTATACCGAAGCACCAACGGCTTGAAATACTCCGCCGCTATGCTGACAAGCTTGCCAGCATGCCCGATCTGAGCCTGATTTGTGTGGTGGTGGACAAAGCCAATAAGCCTGCCACATACGATGTTTTTGATGCCGCTTGGAAAGCATTGATTCAGCGGTTTGAAAACACGCTGGCGCATAGAAATTTTCCTGGTCCTCGGAATCCGGACGATATGGGCATGCTTTTCCCAGACCGATCTGATGAAAAGAAACTCAACGCTTTGCTCAGAAGCATGCGTGCATTCAATCCTGTACCCAGTCAGCAATCATCAGGTTATCGAAACTTACAAATCAGAACCATCATCGAAGACCCGAACTACCGGGACTCTAGTCACTCGTACTTCATTCAGTCGGTCGATGTGACAGCCTTTCTGCTCTATCAGCATTTGTCGCCATCGACCTATATGAGAAAGAAGTCTGGTCAGAATTATTTTGGTCGCCTGGCACCCATTGTGTGTAAACACGCGTCGCCCAGAGACCCGTCGTATATCGTGCGGCTATAAAAAAAGGGGCCCTTGCGGGCCCCGGTGGAATCCTAATGACCAGACTAGCCAGGGTTCAGATCCGGTATCAATCATACAACGACCTGTCCCATCGTGGCAATCCACGGCGCTTGGGAGGAGATGAACGCCCCTGCCTGCTGTGCGTGCAGATCGATATTTGAGCCTCAAAGCACCGTCTTGCGCACCGCGTGTTCCCACAGCGCCATTTGTTCGGCGGCGAAGTCAGGCAGGCGCTGCGGGCTAAAGCGCCGTTCCACGCGCCACTGCGCGCTCAACTCGTCTGTGCTGGCGTACACGCCGGTCGATAAGCCCGCCAAATAGGCCGCGCCCAATGCGGTGGTCTCGGTCACTTCGGGGCGCACCACATCCAGGCCCAGCAAGTCGGCCTGAAACTGCATGAGCAGGTTGTTGACGCAGGCGCCGCCGTCCACGCGCAGCTCTTGCACCGGGGCCACGCCCGCCTGTGCCAAATCGCGGCCCATGGCTTGCAGCAAAGCCGCGCTTTGAAAGGCGATGCTCTCCAAGGCCGCACGCGCAATGTGCGCCACGGTGCTGCCACGCGACAGGCCTGTGATGGAGCCGCGTGCATCCGGTCTCCAATAGGGCGCACCCAGCCCGGTGAAAGCGGGCACCACCATCACGCCGCCCGAGTCGGGCACGCTTTCGGCCAAAGCTTGCACCTCGCTGCTGTGGCGGATGGCGCCCAGGCCATCGCGCAGCCACTGCACCACGGCACCGCCCACAAACACGCTGCCCTCCAAAGCAAACTGCGGTGCGCTCTTGGGTTGTATCGCCACTTGCGCCGCGCTGGTGGTGATCAAACCATTTTGCGAATGCATGGCCGTGTGGCCCGTGTGCATGAGCATGAAGCAGCCAGTGCCATAGGTGTTTTTGGCCATGCCCGCGCCAAAGCAAGCTTGGCCAAACAAGGCGCTTTGTTGGTCGCCCGCCACCCCACCGATCGTGATGGCGTGGCCCAGCAGCTGCGGGCGCACCTGGCCATACACCGCGCTAGAGGCTTGCACCGTGGGCATCATGGCGGGCGGAATCCGCAAGGCCGCCAGCAACTCGGCATCCCAGGTGTGGGTGTGGATGTTGAACAGCATCGTGCGCGAAGCGTTGCTCACATCGGTGGCGTGCACTGCGCCACCGCTCAACTGCCACATCAGCCAGCTGTCCACCGTGCCAAAGAGCAATTCGCCGCGCTCGGCTTGGGCGCGGGCGTTGGGCACGTTGTCCAACAGCCATTGCAGTTTGGTGCCTGAAAAATACGCGTCCACCAGCAAGCCGGTTTTGGCCTGGATCGTGTCCGCCAGCCCTTGTTCGCGCAGGGCCGCGCAAGCCGGCTCGGTGCGGCGGTCTTGCCACACGATGGCGTTGTGAATCGGCTGGCCCGTGCCTTTGTGCCACACCACCGTCGTCTCGCGTTGGTTGGTGATGCCCAGCGCCGACACTTGGGCTGCGCTGATACCGCTTTTGGCCAGCGCCTCAACGGCCGTGGCCAGCTGGGTTTGCCAAATCTGCATCGGGGTCGTGCTCCACCCAGCCGGGCTGGGGGTAGATCTGCGTGATCTCTTGCTGCGCCATGGCCATGATCTGACCGTGAGCGTTGAACACAATGCTGCGCGAACTGGAAGTGCCTTGATCGAGGGCGAGAAGGTAAGTCATGGGCGTATCGAACCATAATCTGTGGGATCAAGCCACTTTAATCCATGCAGACCCCACCCCCACTTGCACCACCCCTGCCCACCCGCCGAGCTGACCTCGTGGCGCAGTTGCAGGCCGACACCGTCTATGACCTGGCCGTTGTGGGCGGTGGCGCCACGGGCTTGGGTTTGGCCTTGGACGCTGCCTCGCGCGGTTACCGCGTGGTCTTGGTGGAGTCAGACGACTTTGCCAAAGGCACCTCGTCGCGGTCGACCAAGTTGGTGCACGGTGGCGTGCGCTATTTGGCCCAAGGCAAGCTCGATCTGGTGCGCGAAGCCCTGCACGAGCGCAGCACCTTGCTGCGCAACGCCCCGCACCTGGCCCAAGCGCTGCCCTTTGTTATGCCCACCTATGCGTGGTGGGAAAAGCCGTTCTACGGCATCGGCCTCAAGGTGTACGACGCCTTGGCAGGCGCATCCGGTTTGGGGCGCACCGAGTTTTTGTCGCGCCAAGACACGCTGGCCTGCTTGCCAACGGTGCAAGCTGCGGGATTGCGTGGTGGCGTGAAGTATTGGGACGGGCAGTTCAACGATGCCAAGTTAGCGCTGGCGCTGGCGCGCAGCGCAGCGAGCCAAGGGGCCTTGCTGCTCAACCGCATGCGGGCCGAGCGCC
>JACDQO010000128.1 GCA_015657605.1 Limnohabitans sp.
ACACCACGCCGTGTGCGTGCTCACGGTGCGTCAGCGGTGCGCCCAGGCTGCTCAGGCCCGCCAGACCCGAGGTGATGCCATTGACCACATCCACATCGATGCCGGCGGCACGCAGGTGCTCCACCTCTTCGCCGCCCCGGCCAAAAATGAAAGGGTCGCCACCTTTGAGGCGGACCACGCGTTCCCCCTCGTGCACGGCGTTGATCATCAGTTTGTCGATGAAGGCCTGCGGCGTGCTTTGGCAGCCGCCGCGTTTGCCCACATGGACAATGCGCGCGGAGGGTGAGGCATGGGCCAGCACGGCGTCGTTGACCAGGTCATCGACCAGCAACAAGGTGGCACTGGCAATCGCTTTGACGGCTTTGAGGGTCAGCAGTTCAGGGTCACCGGGACCGGCTCCGACCAAAGTGCAGCGGTAGGCAAAGTGAGGGGGCATGGGCGTTCAAAAATCAGATCAGAAAATCAATTGATCCAATTTTCTGATCTAACAACGCCGGCACCAAATACTTTATTGGCATAAAGCAAATGACGCACGGCGCTGTGCGTGCCCAGCGGTGGCGAACTTCAGGCGGCGTGCATGCCGTGTTCCTCTTTCAGGGTCTGGCACGCTGGTGATGCCCAAAACGCCAACACAGCCCGCATGGCTTCGGTCTGGGCGCTGCTGGCCGCCACGGAGCCCGAAAACGTGGTGGTGATTTGTACCGCCTCGGGCAGGGGGCCCAGCACGGTGATGCCCGCCACGCCCCGCATTTCGCTGAGCTGTTGAAAGCCCAGCGCCACCTCGCCTTGAGCCAGCAGGGCGCCCACGGGCACGCCAGGTTTGGCTTGCACGATGCGGTCTTTGATCTGTTCGGCGATGCCCCAAGCCTCAAATTGCTTGGCCAATTGAACGCCACTGGGGCCGGTCGAAACACCCAAGGATGGCGCCGCCAAAATGGCGGCCTTGAGCGCCGCTTCGGTCGAAATGTCAGGCAGCGCTTGGCCTGCTGGCACGGCCACCGCCACGCCCGACAGCACCAAATCGACCCGGCTGCCCACCAGCACATGGCCGCTGGCCACCAGTTTGTCGATGGCGTCGCTGGCCAGCACCACACCGTCAAAAGCCTCACCCGCCTGGACGCGCTTGGCGGCGTCGACCCCGCCCACAGACTCGACCAAAACCTGCACATCCGGGTTGTGCGTTCGGTACAGCGCCACCAAGTCGGCCAGCAGCGGTTTGGTGGCCATGGAGGAAATCAGTCGGAGTGTGGTCATGGGGGTATTCGAGAAGTGGTCGAAGCAAGGCGAAAGATGCGCTGAGCAATGGATTATGGCCAAGCGGCAAGCCATCTGGGGTGCCCCGCTTAAACTAACCGGCATGCAAATTTTGGGTATCGAATCCTCCTGCGACGAAACCGGCGTGGCCTTGGTGCAAACCACAGGCGATGCTTTGCCGCGTCTGTTGTCGCACGCGCTGTTCAGCCAGATCGAGATGCACCAAGCCTATGGCGGTGTGGTGCCCGAGTTGGCCAGCCGTGACCACATTCGCCGGGTTTTGCCGCTCACACGCCAGGTGCTGGCCGAGGCAGGTGCCACCTTGGCCGACATCGACGTGGTGGCCTACACCCGGGGGCCAGGCTTGGCCGGGGCGCTCTTGGTGGGCTCTGGTGTGGCCTGTGCGTTGGCCGCGTCTTTGGGCAAACCTGTCTTGGGTGTGCACCATTTGGAGGGGCATTTGCTCTCGCCGTTTTTGAGCGCCGATCCACCCGAATTTCCTTTCATCGCCTTGCTGGTCTCGGGTGGTCACACGCAGCTCATGCGGGTGGACGGCGTGGGCCGCTACGAATTGCTGGGCGAAACGATCGATGACGCTGCTGGCGAAGCTTTTGACAAGTCGGCCAAGCTCATGGGCCTGCCTTACCCCGGCGGCCCGGGTCTCTCGCGTTTGGCTGAGCAGGGGAATCCTGCGGCCTACAAGCTGCCGCGCCCGCTGCTGCACAGCGGCGACTTGGACTTTTCTTTTGCAGGCCTCAAAACCGCGGTGCTGACCCAGAGCCAAAAAATCGGCTCTGCCGCCCACACCGAAGGCGCGCCCGAGCGGGCCGATTTGGCGGCATCCACCCAGGCGGCCATTGTCGAAGTGCTGGTCAAAAAATCGATGACCGCGCTCAAAACCAGCGGCATGAAGCGCTTGGTGGTGGCTGGTGGCGTGGGGGCCAACCGCGAACTGCGTGCGCAGCTCAACGCGGCCTGCGCCAAAGCGGGGGTGCGCGTGCACTACCCTGAGTTGCACTTGTGCACCGACAACGGCGCCA
>JACDQO010000129.1 GCA_015657605.1 Limnohabitans sp.
ATGTTCAGGCCCTCGATGTAATCGCGCGCCCTTTTCTTGTCGCCCGATATCACCATCCAGCCTGCACGGTAACCGCAGGAGCGGTAGCTTTTGGACAGTGAGTTGAAGGTCAAGGTCAGAACATCCTGGGACAAACTGGCCAAAGGCGTGTGCTTGACGCCGTCGTACAAAACCTTGTCGTACACCTCATCGGCAAAGATCACCAAACCATGCTCGCGGGCGATGGCCACGATCCCCTTGAGCAACTCGTCCGAGTACAAGGCTCCCGTGGGGTTGTTGGGGTTGATCACCACAATGCCTTTGGTGCGCGGCGTCACTTTGGCGCGAATGTCGGCCAAGTCGGGCATCCAGCCATCCGCCTCATTGCACTGGTAATGCACAGGCGTGCCCCCCGACAAGCTCGCTGCTGCGGTCCATAAGGGGTAATCGGGCGAGGGCAACAACAACTCATCGCCATTGTCGAGCAGCGCATTGGTGGCCATCACGATCAATTCGCTGGCCCCGTTGCCCAAATAAATGTCGTCCAGCGTGACGCCCAAAATCCCTTGTTTCTGGGTTTCGTGCATCACGGCTTTGCGTGCTGCAAAAATGCCTTTGCTGTCCGAATAACCCGCCGAGTTGGGCAGGTTGCGGATCATGTCCTGTTGGATCTCTTCGGGTGCATCAAAACCAAAAACTGCCAGGTTGCCAATGTTCAGTTTGATGATCTTGTGGCCATCCTCTTCCATCTGACGCGCTCGGTCCATGATCGGGCCCCGAATGTCATAGCAAACGTTGGCAAGCTTGGCTGATTTTTGAATGGGCTTCAAAGTGCCTCCATTGGGAGTTTCACGAGGGAGAAAACCTATAATTTGACCACAAATCAAGGCCTGTAACGGGTCATCTTTTTGAGTCTTTCCCCTAATCACCTCCCACACTCGCCAAACTGCCTCATGAAACTCCAACCCGACAAATCGAATGCACCCGTCATCAATGCTTATGACCGTGCATGGATTGAGGTCAACGGCATTCGTTATGGGCAATCCCTGTCTGTCACCAGCTTGCCCGAAATCCAACCTGCGTTTTGGGGGGGCTCCCATTTTGAGACCCTTGATCAGAGCCACTTCAGGCCTTGGGCCCAAATGGGGGTTGAACTGGTACTTTTTGGCAGCGGCCAAAAACTGCGCTTTGCAAAACCCCATTGGGTGCAAGACTTGATCAATCAAGGCATTGGCGTGGAAACCATGGACACAGCCGCAGCGTGTCGCACCTACAACATCTTGGCCAGCGAAGGGCGCAAAGTGGTAGCACTTCTTTTGATCGAATCCTAAAGCATGCATTCCAACTTACTGCGCATTGATTGCGGAGCGGACACATCCTCAATCGCCGTTCGGAGTAAAATACAAGGTTGCCGAGGCCCCTGGCCTGCGGCGGCAATGTCGCCTAGTGCAGGTGGCATACGCACAACCAGACAAGCGAGTTAAAGTTCCATGGCGATCGTTCTGAACAAACCCCTCCCCGAATTTGAAGCCAACGCCACCAGCGGATTGAAAGTTTCGAACGTCTCTCATATCGGTCAAACGGTTGTTTTGTTTTTCTATCCCAAAGACAACACACCCGGCTGCACCACAGAGGCCATGCAGTTTCGCGACAAATACAAAGATTTCGTCAAAGCCGGTGCCTTGGTTTTGGGTGTCTCCCGCGACAACATGAAGTCCCACGACGATTTCAAAGCCAAACTTGAATTGCCTTTCGAGCTGATTGCAGACACGGAAGAAAAAATGTGCCACATGTTTGGCGTGGTCAAAAACAAGATCATGTACGGCAAAAAGGTCAAAGGCATTGAGCGGAGCACTTTTTTGGTCGGTCCCGATGGCACACTCAAGAACGAATGGCGCGGCCTCAAAGTCCCAGGCCACGTAGAAGAAGTGCTTCAAGCCGTCAAAGACCTGAAAAAAGCAACTGCTGCAGCTTGAATTCTGTTTCCTGTTCAGTCATATGGCTCGTGCATAATGTTTTCATGCCCCTGAACAAAAGTTCCGCTCAATCTTTGACCCCAAGCCGCCTGGTTCAATAGGCGGCTTTTTTTTGCGTTCGCTTTTTCACAAAGAGACCTTCTTTCATGCCATTGCCACCAGCCCCCTCCCAAAGAGCCAGCCGCTTGAGTCACAAAGCCTTTGAGACCAGCGTCAACGAGAACGTCTCGCCAGCCATGGTTCAAGTTGAAACCAAACCACAGCAGATGCCCGTGGCCGAGGCCACGACAGAACGTAAAACACCGAAATCCATCTCACGCTCACGTCCATCCCTCACACAGCGTGACATGCCCCAGGCGCCTGAACAAACCCCGATTCGCGCCGACAAGGTCAAAGCCACGCCCTCTGCGGCCACGACAGCCAACCGGTCTGGTGGCCCGGTCGGTACCCGTGCCAAGCGGCGCAATGGCCCCAGCAAGCTTTTTGTGCTCGACACCAACGTGCTGATGCACGATCCCATGAGTTTGTTCCGCTTTGAAGAGCACGATGTGTTTTTACCCATGATCGTGCTGGAAGAGCTTGACGGTCACAAGAAAGGCATGACCGAAGTGGCTCGAAATGCGCGTCAAGCCAGCCGTTCGCTGGATGCCTTGGCCAGCGCACAAAGCAACGATCTGAGCAAAGGCTCGCCTTTGAGCACAACAGGCCACACCGATGCAACAGGTCAGTTGTTTTTCCAGACGCAAGCCCTTGATCTGAGTCTCCCCTTGGCCCTGCCCCAAGGCAAGGCGGACAACCAAATTTTGGGCGTGGTCAAAGCCCTCGGCGTTTTGCACGCACCGCGTGATGTGGTTTTGGTGTCCAAAGACATCAACATGCGCGTCAAAGCGCGGGCATTGGGCCTTCAAGCCGAGGATTACCAAAACGACAAGACCCTCGAAGATGGCGACCTGCTCTACCCGGGCTCATTGGCATTGCCAGCGGATTTTTGGAATAAAAATGGCAAAGCCGTCGAGAGTTGGCAACAAGGCACACACACCTTCTACCGCATCAGTGGACCGATTGTCCCCAACTTGCTGATGAATCAATTTGTATTCTTTGAAGCACCCGGAGAGCCCAGTCTGTACGCCAGAGTCACCGAAATTCGCGGCAAAACTGCAGTCCTCAGAACTTTGAAAGACTTTACCCATCAAAAAAATGCCGTCTGGGGTGTCACCACACGCAACCGCGAGCAAAACTTTGCGATGAACTTGCTGACCGACCCAGATGTGGACTTTGTGACCTTGGCTGGCACAGCTGGATCAGGCAAGACCCTGATGGCCTTGGCTGCAGGTTTGACACAAGTTTTGGATGACCGACGCTATACCGAAATCATCATGACCCGCGCAACGGTAAGCGTGGGCGAAGACATTGGCTTTTTGCCTGGAACCGAAGAAGAAAAAATGGGGCCTTGGATGGGTGCACTGGACGATAACCTTGAATTCTTGGCCAAGGGCGACGGTGGAAATTCGGGTGAATGGGGGCGAGCTGCGACCAACGAATTGATCAAGAGCCGCATCAAGATCAAGAGCATGAACTTCATGCGCGGGCGTACCTTCATGAACAAGTACGTGATCATCGACGAAGCGCAAAACCTGACCCCTAAGCAGATGAAAACACTCATCACACGCGCGGGGCCTGGCACCAAGATCATTTGCATGGGCAACCTCGCCCAGATTGACACGCCCTACCTTACCGAAGGCTCTTCGGGATTGACATACGCCGTGGACCGCTTCAAAGGCTGGGCGCATGGTGGGCACATCACCTTGGCGCGTGGTGAAAGGTCTCGCTTGGCTGACTTTGCCAGCGAAGCCCTTTGACGAAGAGAGTCTGACTTTGACTTCAGGTCTCAGTAATCGTCGCTGAGGCCTGAGGCCAAGCTCTCGAACCGGGTCAAGTTCTTCAAGAAAGTCAGCTTCACGGTCCCAGTGGGGCCGTTTCGCTGTTTGCC
>JACDQO010000130.1 GCA_015657605.1 Limnohabitans sp.
GCGACAATCGCCGCATCAAACTGGCCAACTCTGGGACATCTTCTGCACCGTCATCGACAACCACGGTGATTTGGGCGTGTGCTGGCGGCTGACGCGCCAGTTGCGCGATGCAAGCCAGCGTGTGCGCCTGTGGGTGGACGATGCCTCGGCCCTCGCCTGGATGGCGCCCACCTCCCACCACGAGCCTGGCATCGAAATACATCCGTGGGCCGATGTCCAGCCAAGCCAGCATCCTGCAAGCGCTGCCAGCGGCCGACGTCTGGGTCGAAGCTTTTGGCTGCACACTGCCTGAAGTGTTTGTGGCCCATTTTGTTGGGCGATCCGTCGCCACGCGCAGGCAGCAACCCCACTGGATCAACCTCGAATACCTGAGCGCCGAAGACTGGGTGCCCCGCATGCACGGCCTGCCTTCGCCCGTGATGAGCGGCCCGGCCAAAGGCTGGACCAAGCGCTTTTTCTACCCCGGCTTCACGGCAGATACCGGTGGTCTGCTGCGTGAAACCGATTTACAGGAACGGCAACAACGCTTTGACCGCGCTGCCTGGCGTCAGCAACATGCCCCCAGCTTGGCACCGGGCGGCCTGCTGATCAGCCTGTTTTGCTACGAACCCGCAGCCCTGCCCCAACTGCTGGCCCAACTGGTGGGCACACCCCACCACCTGCTCGTCACCCCCGGCCGCCGCCTGGCCAGCGGTGCAGCAAGCCCTGGCAGGCATGGCCGTGCACCCCAGCTGGAGCGCCCTGCCCTACACCGACCAAAACGGCTTTGACGACATGCTCTGGGCCTGCGACCTCAACTTTGTGCGCGGCGAAGACTCGCTGGTTCGGGCGCTCTTGGCAGGGCAACCCTTCATCTGGGACATCTACCCGCAAGACGACAACGCGCACCACGCCAAGCTGGAGGCATTTTTGGATTGGATGCAAGCGCCGGAGAGCTTGCGGCGAGCGCATCGGGTTTGGAACGGGATAGAAATAGGCGAATGGCCTGCGCTCAATTCAAACGCACTGGCAGACTGGACGTCTTGTGTGCGGACCGCGCGGCAACGGCTGCTTCAACAACCCAACTTGATCAGCCAACTGCGATTACACGTCGTATGACCACATGCGCAGCACCTTAGCGGTGCGCTGCTCGGCCATCACCTCGCCAACCAAACGGTGCTGGGGGGGGCTGGTCTGGCGCTTTGTGCTGGGCGCTCTGGCCCATAGCCTGACGGCGCGGGATTGACGGCAGAACCCGCTTTCAGACCCAAACCGCGCCCTCGCAGGTTAGAATAGTGGGCTTGGCTTCAAGCCACCCCCCTTTCATTTCAGACTCAATTCCTATGAAAACCGCTCAAGAAATCCGCGTCGGCAACGTCATCATGCACGGCAAAGACCCCATGGTCGTCCTGCGCACCGAATACCAACGTGGCGGTCGTGGCACCTCCACCGTGCGAATGAAGCTCAAAAGCCTGATCGCCAACTTCGGCACCGAAGTGGTTTTCCGCGCTGACGACAAGATGGACCAGGTCATTCTGGACAAGAAAGAGTGCACCTACTCTTACTTCGCTGACCCCATGTACGTTTGCATGGACACCGATTTCAACCAATACGAAGTTGAAGCCACCAACATGGGCGACGCCCTAAATTACCTCGAAGACGGCATGGAACTCGAAGTGGTGTTCTACAACGAGAAAGCCATCTCGGTTGAATTGCCCACCAGCGTGGTGCGCGAGATCACCTGGACCGAGCCTGCCGTCAAAGGCGACACCTCGGGCAAAGTGCTCAAGCCCGCCAAGATCGCCACCGGCATGGAAGTGCCCGTGCCTTTGTTCGTGAGCCAAGGTGACAAGATCGAAATCGACACCCGCACAGGCGAATACCGCAAGCGCGTCTGACTTTCCGATCAAGCCCTTCGTGAAAGCCCCGCAAGGGGCTTTTTTCATGGGCGTTTGCGTGTCTTGCGGCCGATGCACAATCAGATTCATGCAAAGCACTCAAAACCTCAAAGAACCCTCTCTCCCTCATGCTTGGGCCGACTTGCAAGCCGAGACCAAAGGCAGCGACTGGCTGGAGCCCGAGGCGCACCGTCTGGCCTTTGCTGACCCCGAGTTTTTGCTGCGCCGCGAAACCCGCGGGATCCGCTTTCAGCTGGAAATGCTCAAACCCGACCTGGCCCAGGTCGAGGCGGGCATCGAGCACACGGTGGTGGTCTTTGGCAGCGCCCGATTCATCGATCGCGCTGCCGCCC
>JACDQO010000131.1 GCA_015657605.1 Limnohabitans sp.
CAATAGCCAAGGCGCAGTCTTCTGCGCGGCTGTCGTCGTTGTAGCCCAGCCGCATCTTGGCCGACACCGGAATGTGCGCAGGCACCGCCCGGCGCACAGCCGCCACGATTTGGCCCACCAATTCGGGTTCGTCCAGCAGCACGGCTCCGCCCCGGTGCTGGTTGACGGTTTTGGCGGGGCAGCCAAAGTTCAAGTCAATGCCATACGGCGCCAATTCGGCCAGAGCAGCGGCGTTGTCGGCCAGGCAAATCGGGTCAGAGCCCAGCAGCTGCACCTTGACTGGCACACCCGCTGCCGTGCAGCTTTGGTTGAGCAGCTCGGGCGCCACGCGCACGAAGGCACGGCGCGGCAACACGGTGTTGGTGACCCGGATGAATTCGGACACACACACGTCCACTCCCCCGACCCGGGTCAGCACATCGCGCAAGGTGTGGTCGAGCAGCCCCTCCATGGGGGCCAGCAGGATTTGCATGTCTTGACGATCAGCCCAGTTTGCGTTTGAGGCGAACTTCTTCCACCTTGACACCGCCCAAGGGCACGGTGCGGGCGGTGTTCATCTCGCGCTTGAATCCGGCCAAGTCATGAAAACGCAAAGTTTGTTCATGCAGCAAAGGCAACCACACGGTCACTTCGGTGCAGTCTTCGTCTTCCAAGCCTTCGCGGGCAGCGTCCCACAAAGCCAAACCCACACCCTGGCCAATGCGCTCAGGCGCGGCATAAATCGCCCAGATCTCGCCCGTGGTGTTTTTGGACTTGGGGTCGCGTGAACGGTCAAAACCCACAAACCCCACAATCTCCTGCCCTTGAGTGGCCACCACGACTTGCGGCTCCCCATACTCGATCGCCTCTTTCCAATACGACACACGCTTGGGCATGGGCGTGGCATCCCAATGGGCATCGGGCACTTGCCCGGCATACGCCATGCGGCAGGCGTTCAGGTGCAAGGCGGCCACGGCGGGCGCGTCTTGGAGTTTGGCAAATCGGACTTGGATATCGGACATGGCTGGAACTTGAAGAAATGAAAAAACAACGCACCAGGGGCACAGGGCATTCGGTGCAAAACCCGACATTGTCGCCGCATCGGTTATCTTCAACGCATGAGGATGATTTTGAAATGCACCCCCAGTTGGTTTGGGGGGCTGAGCTTATGGCTGGCTTTGAGCCTTTTGGCGGGCAACGCGCTCGCACAAAGCCCCCCGCCGTTTGGCCGACGACATGGCCGAGCGCACCCGTGCCTGCACCGCTTGCCATGGTGAACAAGGCCGCGCTGGGCCCGACGGTTATTACCCACGTTTGGCCGGCAAACCTGCTGGCTACCTGCACAACCAGTTGCGCAATTTCGCCGAAGGCCGAAGGCATTACGAGCTGATGACGCGTTTGGTCGACCCCTTGACAGATGCCTATTTGGGCGAGATGGCGCAGTACTTTGCCGACCTGCAACTGCCCTACCCTGCCCCCAAAGCCCAAAACGCCATCACCCCCGACCGATTGGCCAGAGGTCAACAGCTGGTGACGCAAGGCGATGCCTCGCGGGGCCTGCCGGCCTGCACCCAATGCCACGGGGTGCGCCTGACCGGTGTGCAGCCCAACGTGCCGGGTCTGCTGGGCTTGCCGCTGGATTATTTGAACGCCCAGTTGGGCGCATGGCAAACCGCCAGCGCCGCGCCCACGCGCCCGATTGCATGGCCGAAATCGTCCAGCGCATGCCCGCTGGCGACTTGATTGCGGTATCGAGCTGGCTCGCCCGCCAGCCGTTGCCCGCCGACACCCGCCCCGCCGAGCGAGCGCCCTCAGGCCCCGCCTTGCCCGAGGCGTTGCGCTGTGGCAGCGCACCCGAGCTGTCGGCCAAGATGCCTGCCCAAACACCCCAAGGTGCCCGCCCATGAACCGCCTGGAGATGCACCCTCTTCGGCGCGCAGCTTGGATCAGCTTGATCAGCCTGTTGGTGTTGGCAGTCGCTTTGGCATGGGACGATTGGGGCGATCTGTTGGCACCGCCCAAACCCGCACTTGCTGCCGCGGTCAAAACCACTGAAGCCCAAATTGAACAAGGCCGCTACCTGGCATTGGCGGGCAACTGCATGGCCTGCCACACCACCCGGGGTGGAGCGCCTTTGGCGGGCGGGCGCCGCATCGACACGCCCTTTGGCGGGGTGTACAGCAGCAACCTCACCCCAGACCCCGAAACCGGCTTGGGCCGCTGGACCCCGCAAGACTTTTGGCAGGCCATGCACCGGGGCCGCTCTGCGGGTGGGCGGCTGTTGACCCCGGCTTTTCCTTACAACCACACCAGCGTGGTCACCCGTGAGGACAGCGACGCAATTTTTGCTTGGTTGAACACCCTAACGCCAGTGAATCAGGCCCAGCCCGCCCACACCTTGACATGGCCTTTTGGCACCCAGCCCGCTTTGGCCGTTTGGCGCAGCCTGTTTTTTGAACCCAGCCCTTTCAAAGAAAACAAAGCGGAAAGCGCCGAATGGAACCGGGGCGCCTACTTGGTGCAAGGCTTGGGCCATTGCGCCGCATGCCACAGCCCGCGCAATGCACTCGGCGCCACCGGCCCTGTGCACGACCTGTCGGGCGGTCTGATGCCGGTGGTCAACTGGTACGCCCCCAACCTCACGCAGGATGCTGAAAGTGGTCTGGCCAGCACACCCCTGCCCGAGATCGTGCGGCTGCTGCGCACCGGCGCATCCGACACGGCGCAAACCAATGGCCCCATGGGCGAGGTGGTGCAGCACAGCCTGCAGCACCTGAGAGAAGCCGACCTGCTCGCCATGGCGATTTACCTCCAATCTCGTGCACAGCGCGCCAACCAGCCTGCGCCCGATGCAGCCAAGCTGGCCCGCAGCAGTGCCACGGTTTCTGCCCAAGTGGCCACCCAAGGGGCCAAGGTTTACGAACGCCAATGCCTGCAATGCCACGGTGAACAGGGTGAAGGCCTGAAAACCGCTGCTGGCGAGGTGGCTTACCCGGCTTTGGCGGGCAACCGCGCCGTGCTGCTGCAAGACCCGACCAACTTGGTGCAACTGGTGCTTTACGGCGGCTACGGCCCGGCCACACAAGGACACCCCAGGCCTTTTGGCATGCCCCCGGCTGTGCTGGAACTGCATGACCACGACATCGCCGCGGTGCTGACCCACCTGCGCACCCAGTGGGGCAACCAGGCTGGCGAAGTCACGCCCTTGCAAGTCAACCGCATTCGGGCCGTACAAGGCCGCTGACGGGGCTGTGGTGCTTGTCAACTGCGGCAACCCCGGGCCACTCAGATGCCTCTAACATGCCAGCATGACCGAACACCTTTACATACTGACCGGGGCCTCGCGCGGCATGGGATTGGCCATGGCCCAGCAACTGCTGGCCACGGGCAATACTTTGCTGTGCATCTCCCGCAATGCCAGCCCGCAACTCGCCACCAGCGCCCAAAAATCTGGCCACAACTTGATGCAATGGACGCACGACTTGGCCGACACTGAAGGCGTCAGTGCACGTTTGCGCGACTGGCTGCAAAGCCAAGACCCGGGCCAGTTTGCCAGCGCCACCCTGATCAACAACGCGGGGGTGATCCCGCCCGTTGTGCCGCTGCGCCAATCGCAGCCGGCCGACTTGACCCAAGCCCTGCGCGTAGGCCTGGAAGCGCCCATGGCTTTGAGTGCAGTGTTTTTGGGAGCCACGCAGGCTTGGACCCTTCCGCGCAAAGTGCTCAACATTTCATCGGGCCTGGGCCGTTACCCCATGGCCTCGCAGGCAGGTTACTGCGCTGCCAAAGCGGGTATGGACCATTTCACCCGCTGCTTGGCGCTGGACGAAGCCTTGCACGCTAACGGTGCCAAAGTCTGCTCGCTTGCTCCCGGCGTGATCGACACCGACATGCAAGTGCAGTTGCGGGGCACCGCCAGCGACGCCTTTCCCGACCAACCCAAGTTTGCGCAACTCAAAGCCAGCGGCCAGCTCAGCAGCCCCGAGCAGGCCGCTGAACAGGTGCTGCGCTTTTTGGCCAGGCCTGACTTTGGCCAAACACCGGTGGCCGATGTGCGGGCCTGACTCCGCGTTGATGCCAAAGCCCTGAATTGGCGGGTGTCAGGCCGCTGTAGCCTTCGCGCCCGACACTGCCCTATATAGTTCCCATCCGTTTTTTCATTTCTTTTCAATCTGGAGACATAGCCATGAGTCGTGAAGTTGTTGTGGTCAGCGGTGTGCGCACCGCCATTGGTACCTTTGGTGGCAGCCTGAAAGACATCGCCCCCACCGAACTGGCGGCACAGGTGGTGCGCGAATCGCTGGCGCGTGCCGGTGTGGATGGCCAAGACGTGGGCCATGTCGTGTTTGGCCATGTGGTCAACACAGAACCCAAAGACATGTATTTGTCTCGCGTGGCAGCGATCAACGGCGGCTGCGCCGAAGGCACGCCCGCCTTCAACGTCAACCGCCTGTGCGGCTCGGGCCTGCAGCCA
>JACDQO010000132.1 GCA_015657605.1 Limnohabitans sp.
TCATCAGGTGATGCGCAGTGATGTCGCCAGGCTTTTGCAGGCCGGCTGAACCCACCAGATCGGCCAGGGCATGCAAGGTGTTGGCATGGAAGTAGTACACCCGCTCGGCTTTGTCGGTGACCACGATGGCGCGCTGACGCACCGGGTCTTGCGTGGCCACGCCCGTGGGGCAATGGTCGGTGTGGCAGCTGCGTGACTGAATACAGCCCAGCGCAAACATGAAGCCCCGCGCCGAATTGCACCAATCGGCCCCCAGTGCCAAGCAGCGTGCGATGTCAAAAGCCGAGATCACCTTGCCCGAAGCGCCAATCTTGATGCGCTCGCGCAGACCCGCGCCCACCAAACTGTTGTGCACCAAGCGCAGCCCGTCGCGCAGCGGCATGCCCACATGGTCGGCAAACTCAATGGGGGCGGCCCCAGTGCCGCCTTCCGAGCCATCCACCACTATGAAGTCGGGTGTTTGACCCGTGGCCAGCATGGCTTTGACGATGGAAAACCATTCGGCCGGATGGCCCACACACAGCTTGATGCCCACCGGTTTGCCGCCAGACAGCTGGCGCAATTGGGTGATGAAATTCAACAACTCGATGGGGGTCGAAAAGGCCGAGTGGCGGGCCGGCGAGACGCAGTCTTGCCCCATGGGCACACCCCGGGCTTCGGCAATCTCTGGACTCACCTTGGCCTTGGGCAGCACGCCACCATGGCCGGGCTTGGCCCCTTGAGACAGCTTGACTTCGATCATTTTGACCTGCGGCGACAGGGCTTGCAGCGCAAAGCGCTCGGGGTCAAAGTAGCCTTCGGGCGTGCGGCAACCAAAGTAACCAGAGGCGATTTGCCAGATCAGGTCACCGCCGTGTTCGCGGTGGTGGCTAGAAATGCTGCCTTCACCCGTGTCGTGCGCAAAGCCGCCCATGGCGGCGCCCCGGTTCAATGCTTTCACGGCGTTGGGCGACAGTGCCCCAAAGCTCATGCCTGAGATGTTGAGCAGAGACAAGTCATAGCTTTGGGCGCATTGGCCACCGCCCACCCTGACCTTGAATGTCGTCGGGTCAGGCTGCACGGGCTGCAAAGAATGGGCAATCCATTCAGTGCCCGGGCTGTACATGTCTTTGATGCTGCCAAAACCGCGTTTGTCGTTTTCGACTTTGGAGCGGGCATACACCATGGCCCTTTGGTTGCGCGAAAACGGGAGCTTTTCCTCATCGTTTTCCAAAAAGTACTGCCGCAACTCGGGCCGGATGTATTCCAGTGCGTAACGCAGGCGACCTGTCAGGGGGGTAGTTGCGGCGCACGGCTTGTTTGGTTTGCTGGAAGTCCAGCCAGCCCAAAACAAACAAAACGGAGAAGACCGCGCTGGCCCAAGGCGATAAAGGCCAAGCCACCAAAGCCAGCGGGGCAGTGACTAACCAAGGCAAATAGCGGGACAGGGATTGACGGGCCATGAGCGAGACTCCTGGTTGAATCCATCACCACAAGAGGTTCAGGAAAGACCCATCGTAGTAGTTTTTGATGATTTTGTTAAATTTATTGAGTGACGTAACGCTGTGCTGCCAAATGCTTGACCAAAGCCGGGGGCAACGGCAAAGGTTCTTGGCTCATCCAAGCGGCCGTGAGCTCACCGCAAAGCACCGCCAAGCTGATGCCCCGCGCGCCCATGCCAGCATTGATCCATAGGCCTGGCAGGCGCAGTGGGTCAATAGGCCCCACCGCAGGCAGTCGGTTGGCAAAGTGCAGCGCAGACCGGCCCAACCCATCACGCGATCCGGCCCAAATTGATCGGCCATGGCTTGGCCCAAGTTGGGCAGCAGAGTGGCCAAACGCACCTGGTTGGCAGCGTGGTCTTCGGTGCGCACAGGAGCTTGTTCGCAGTTGCGCTCAAAGGTTGACCCGATGTACCAGCCCAGCGGGCCCTCTGGCGTGGGCACTCCGCTGATGAAGCTGCCGTGGCCGTTGACCGGGAAAGGCGGTAAGGCGGGTGGGGTGTCGGGGCTCCACGCAGCCTTTAAATCGGACATCAGCCCGTAGCTGACCTGTCCGCGCAAAGGGTTGAGGGGCACCGCAAAGCCGGGCAGGGGCCGCAGCAAAGCCAAACTGTCAAAGGCGCTGGCCACCACCACAAAACGGGATTGGGCCAGAGTTTGGCCTTGGGCATCGGTCACGGTCCACAAATCGCCTTGACGCTCGATGGCCTGAACATCTTGGCCCCAGCGCACACACACACCTGGCGCTTGCAATTGCGCTGCCACCAGTTGCCGGGGCCGAATCCAGCCCGCTTGGGCATGCCAAATGGCTGGGGTGCGGGTGGCAGTCCGCTGCGGCAATTGGGCGGCGCTGGCCGGGCTGCTGTGGTGATCGGAGGCATCAACTGGCAAACGGCGTTTGCCCGCCAAGTTGTGCTCCAAAACACCCGTCAAGGCCCAGTCGGTGCCGGTTTTCAGCAAAGCTTGGGCGCGCTGCAATGTGGCCTCAACACCTGCGCGGGTGATACGTGACAGCACATTGTCATCGGGCGAGACATGGGGCGCCGCCAAACCCACAGGCAAGCCCGAAGCGCCTGCTCCAGCGCCCAAGGCCCGGTCGAGTACCGTGACCGACCAGCCTCTCTGGGCCAGACTGAAAGCGACCGCAGACCCCGACAATCCCGCACCGATGACCAGTGCATGGCGAGGGTCAGCGGAGCGGCTCAAAGGTTCAAAACTGGAGGAGAAAAACCGTCCAGCGATCAGCTGGCGGCTGGGGGCACGTAGCCCTGAGCGGCATCGGCACCGTCGCCGAAGAAATGGTTTTCCATCTGGCGGGCCAAGTACTGGCGGGCGCGCAGATCGGCGAGGTTCAGGCGGTTTTCGTTGACCAGCATGGTCTGGTGCTTGAGCCAATCGCCCCA
>JACDQO010000133.1 GCA_015657605.1 Limnohabitans sp.
CTGCGCCAAGCCCAGGGCTTGGGCTTGGCCAGGTTGGACGCACAAATTCTCTTGCTGCACGCCCTGGCACAGCCACTGCATGACCGCGCTTGGCTGCTGGACCACGATACCGAGGTGCTGAACGAGGCGCAACAACAGAGCTGGGGCCAGGCCTTGCAGCGCCGCCTGCAGGGCGAGCCCGTGGCCTACATCACCGGGCGCAAAGATTTTTTTGGCCTGACGCTGGCAGTGGACGCCCGTGTGCTGGACCCGCGCCCCGACACGGAAATCTTGGTCGAATGGGCGCTGGAATTGCTGCCTCCGGGCCCAACAGGCCGCGTGCTGGACCTGGGCACCGGCAGTGGTGCCGTGGCACTGGCCTTGCAACACCAACGCCCTGCCGCACAAGTGACAGCGGTGGACGCCAGTGTCGACGCCCTGGCCGTGGCCAGCGCCAACGCCCAGCGCCTGAACTTGCCGGTGAAGTGTGTGCTGAGCCACTGGATGGACAATGTTGCAGGGCCATTTGAGCTGATCGTATCGAACCCGCCCTATGTGGCCGAAGGCGACCCGCACCTGGCCGCCCTGACCCATGAACCCCTGAGCGCACTGACCAGTGGTGTCGATGGCCTGGATGACATCCGTCAGATCATTGCCCAAGCCCCCAGCCGCCTGGCACCGGGCGGCTGGCTGCTGCTGGAACACGGCTGGGACCAGGCTGCCCCGGTGCAGGCCCTGATGCGCAGAGCCGGTTTCGAAGAGGTGCAGTCGCGCCGCGATCTGGGCGGCATCGAGCGGTGCACCGGCGCGCGCCTGCCCCACGGCACCTGAACCTGGGGTGTGCCTGAGCTGTGGGCTTGCCAGGCACGCAGGCGACAGACTTCGCGGCCCATGGGTGTTCTCCCCGTTGCATCACCGTGACAATTGCCCCAGCATGTGGGGTCAGGTTATTCACAGCTACAGGAAAAACACCATGAACTTCATGCCTTTCAAACTCATCAAAACGCTTGTCACTGCCAGCTGCGTGCTGGCTTGCTGGCTTGGCCGCCGCGCAAACTTACCCCAGCAAACCCATCAGCCTGGTGGTACCTTTTGCGGCGGGAGGCCCCACCGATATCGTGGCGCGTACGCTGGCCGCCACCATGAGCAAGTCCCTGGGTCAAACCGTTGTCGTGGAAACAGGGTGGGCGCAGGCGGCACTTTGGCCGCTGGCTACGTGGCCAAAGCCAACCCCGACGGTTACACCTTCCTGATCCACCACAACGGCATGTCGACCGCGCCTGCGCTTTACCGCAAATTGGCCTACAACCCCATGACCGACTTCGAGTACGTCAGCCAGGTGGTGGACGTGCCCATGACGATGCTCGGCCGCAAAGATCTGCCCGCCAAGAACATGCAGGAGCTCAGCGCCTATGTCAGAGCCAACGCCAAAAGCATCAACCTGGCCAATGCAGGGCTAGGGGCGGTCTCTCATTTGTGCGGCATGCTGTTTCAGCAGGCCCTTGGGGCGGATCTGACGACTGTGCCGTTTTCTGGCACCGCGCCTGCGATGAATGCCTTGCTGGGCGGCCAAGTCGATCTGCTGTGTGACCAAACCACCCAAACCACACAGCACATCAAGGCCGGCACAGTGCGGATGTACGGTGTGACCACCAAGCAGCGCATTCGTGCCCTGCCCGAATCACCCACGCTCATCGAAGGCGGCCTGAGGGATTTTGAGGTCATCGTTTGGCACGGCGTGTACGCCCCCAAAGGCACGCCCGCTGCTGTGATCGACAAAGTGGGTTCGGCCATCCGCGCCAGCCTGAAAGACCCTGCGTTTTCAGCTCGCATGGCTGATCTGGGGGCCGAGATCGTGCCAGATTCCAAACAGTCGCCCGAAGGTCTGCGCAACTGGCTGCAGTCTGAAATCAACAAATGGGGTCCTGTGATCCGCTCAGCAGGCGTGTACGCCGACTGAGCACGCTGCCGGCCCTAAGCCACGTCTCTGGCCTGAGCTGAAATCTCGATCAGTGACAGGCTGGGGTCACCCGCAAGGGGCGACCCCTACGCGCAGTGCAGGTTTTCAAACGGGGTGATAATCTCCTTCATTCGAAATCGGCCCCAATCGGAGTAAAAAACATGAGCGACACCCAACAACGCATCGACGAACTCGTCAAAGGCAACGACATCACCCTGTTCATGAAAGGCAACGCCAACTTTCCCATGTGCGGTTTTCGGGTCGTGCCATCCAACTGTTGAAAGCTTGCGGCGTTGACCCCAAGACGGTCAAAACCGTGAACGTGCTGGACGATGCAGAAATCCGCCAAGGCATCAAGGAATACAGCAACTGGCCCACCATCCCACAGCTCTACGTGAAGGGCGAGTTCATCGGCGGCTCGGACATCATGATGGAAATGTACGAGTCGGGCGAGCTGCAACAGGTCATCAACGGCCAAGCCTGATCGACCAAGGGCCGCGACCCCATCACAGAACAGCCTCCCCTTCGGGTGGCTTTTTTGATCGCAGCCCCGCTTCAATCCACCGAATTCAACCAATCGCGCTGCGCCGCTTGAACGGCCTGCGGATAGGCGCTTTGTCCGCGTGAACCGTTGTAGCGGCCCAGCGCCATGAAAAG
>JACDQO010000134.1 GCA_015657605.1 Limnohabitans sp.
CACCCGACAGCAAGCCCAGCACGTCATGCGCAGCGCGCCAAGTCAACATGTTTTCAGAGGCAAGCTGCGGATGCGTTTGCCCAAAGCGGCCGATATGGCGTTGGCCACAGCGGGTGCCAAAGGCGCTTGCGCCGGCTCGCCCACACCGCCCCAGAAGCCACCTGTGGGGGCAATCACCACGTCCACCTTGGGCATTTCGTTCAAACGCATCATGCGGTAATCGTGGAAGTTCGATTGCTCTACACGCCCGTCCTTGATGGTGTTTTCACCCCAGAAGATGGCGGTCAAACCGTGCACCACGCTGCCCTGGAACTGGGCCACGATGTTGTCGGGGTTGACGGCGTAACCGGGGTCAATGCCGATCACGATGCGGTGGATCTTGACCTCGTTTTTGGCGTTGATGGAAACATCACACACGCAAGCCGTCCAGCTGCCATATCCGTCGGTGGCGGCCACGCCCCGGAACACACCCGGTGCAGGTTTTTTGTCCCACCCGGCTGCTTTGGTCACGGCCAACAAGATGGCACGGTCGCGGTTGGCTTTTTCATTGTTGGGCAGCATGGCCAAGCGGTATTGAACCGGGTCTTGCGCCGCCGCCTGGGCCATCTCGTCAATGAAACACTCACGCCCAAACGGGTTCTGTGAATGCCCTACGGTGCGCCAAAAACCCACCGGCACATTGGTGTTGCGCTGGGCATAGTCCACCAAGGTGTTGGGGATGTCGTAGGGGTGGTCGTTGAAGCTGGCCACAGCCTGACCGTCCACGCCTCTGGGCAAGGGCAGTTTCAGCAAGGTGGCCAAGATGGATGGGGCGCTGACACGAATGTGCAGCGCCTCGGCTTTGCCCGTGGCACTCAAACCCGCCTTGAAACGCATCAGACTGGCCGGACGGTACAAGCCATGCTGGATTTCCTCTTCGCGAGACCAGAGCATTTTGATGGGCTTGCCGGGCATGGCCTTGGCAATCGCGACGGCTTGGCGTGTGAAGTCTTGCGGGCTTTTGCGCCCGAGTCCTCCGCCCAATTGCATGGGATACACCTTCACGTTGGCCTGTGGCACGCCCGCTGTGGCAGCTGCCACGGCCAAAGTGGCTTCGGGGTTTTGCGTCGAGCACCACACATCGAGTTGTTCGCCCTGCAACCAAGCGGTGCAGACCATGGGCTCCATGGTGGCGTGCGCCAAATAGGGTGTGAAGTACTCGGCCTCGATGACCTTGGCCGCCTTGCTCAGCGCATCAAGAGTGTTGCCGTCGTTGCGGGCCACCGCCAGTTCTGGTTGCTCCATGCCCGCTTTGAAGTGGGACATGATGGCGGCGCTGCTCAAGGTGCCGTGCTCGCCCACATCCCAGTCCACCGCCACATCGCGCAGCGCTTCTTTGGCGCGCCACCAGTTGTCGGCCACCACGGCCACAAAGGTGCCCAAGTTCAGCACCTTGACGATGCCTCTTCGGTTTTCCACCTTGGAGGCATCCATGGTTTTGATGGTGCCGTTGAACACCGGACAGGCCGCAATGGCCGCGTGCAGCATGCCGGGCACTTGCGCGTCGATGCCGTACTTCACACGGCCGGTCACGATGTCGGGAATGACCACACGCGGGATGGACTTGCCGATCAATGTCCAGTCTTTGGGGTCTTTGAGCTTGACGTCTTTGGGGGCCTCCAGCTTGGCGGCTGCGGCCGCCAGCTTGCCGTAGCTGAGGCTCCGCTTGCTGGGCAAGTGGGTGACTTTGCTGAGCGCGGCTTTGCACTCGCTGGCTGGTACGCCCCACTGCTGGGCGGCAGCGGCAATCAGCATCTCGCGACCGGTGGCACCGGCTTTGCGCAGGTATTCCTGTGAATTGCGGATGGTGCGACTGCCCACCGAAGCCATGTCGCCATAGGCGCGTTTGGTGCGCAGGTTTTCATGGGCTGTGGCGTACTCGACGCGCACTTTTTTCCAATCGGCCTCCAACTCCTCGGCAATCATCATGGGCGCTGAAGTCATGCTGCCTTGGCCCATTTCTGCTCGGGCGTAGCGGATGACAATCGTGTCGTTGGGCTCGATTTCGACCCACACATTGAGCTGGGGCGTGGCGGCCGCTTGCGCACTTTGTGGAACGAAAAATCCCATCGACAAGCCCGCGAGCGGTGGTGGTGATTTTCAAGAAATGGCGGCGGTCCATGCCGGAAGTCAGATCTGGGGTGCTCATGCGCGGGTCCCTTTCTTGGCAGCGGCGTGGATGGCGGTGCGGATGCGTGCATAGGTGCCACAACGGCAAATGTTGGTCATGGCCGCATCGATGTCTTCATCGGTGGGTTTGGGCTTTTTCTTGAGCAGGGCCACGGCCGCGAGCATCTGCCCGCCTTGGCAGTAACCGCACTGGGGCACTTGGTGGTCAATCCAGGCTTGCTGCACAGCGTGCAAACGGCCCTTGTCAGCCAAGCCTTCGATGGTGATGACCTTTTGCCCGGCAGCGCCCGAAACCGGGTAAACACAAGAGCGCACCGGCTCGCCATTGAGCAGCACCGTGCACGACCCACATTGGGCCACGCCACAGCCGAATTTGGGGCCTTTGATGTCGAGCTCATCGCGCAAAGCCCACAACAAGGGCATTTCGGGTTCAACATCCAGCGCGTGGGATTTGCCGTTGACGTTCAGTTTCATGACGGGGGACTCCTTGTGTGCTCAGCAACAGCTTTGCACTGTGGCAAGAAGACCCCTGTTGTGCAACCGGGAAACAACCCAAAGCTTGCGAAACAGCCCTTACCAAGTCACATCCGTGACTTTGGCTTCACGCACTTCGCAAAGCCAGTGGCGCCGCTTCAAACCTCTCCGTCTTGATAGCCGGCTTCGCGCTGGTGGCGAATGCGCGCCACCATGACCCGGTCCAAAGCATCGTCCCATGCATAGCGCGCCAGATAACCGCTGCGCCTGCGGGAGATGATCAGTTCACGCAAACCATCTTCCACGGGTCTGCCAATGCCGGGTTGATGCGTCAACACTTGCAAAGCATCCAAAATGAAATCGAGCAGTTCCCCAGCCAATGGGTCTTCGGACTCATACAAAAACGTTTCCAGCCGGACCAAATCCTGAAATGCTG
>JACDQO010000135.1 GCA_015657605.1 Limnohabitans sp.
CCCCCGTGGTCAAGGTGCTGCACGACAAGTGGGGCATCAAGCGCGGCCTGATGACCACGGTGCACGCTGCCACCGCCAGCCAAATGACGGTGGACGGCTCGTCGCGCAAAGACTGGCGCGGCGGCCGTGGCATCTTAGAGAACATCATCCCCAGCAGCACGGGCGCAGCCAAAGCCGTGGGCGTGGTCATCCCCGAAATCAAGGGCAAGATCACCGGCATGGCTTTCCGCGTGCCCACATCGGACGTGTCGGTGATTGACCTCACGGTGGAACTGAACAGCGATGCCAGCTACGCCGACATCTGCGCCGAAATGAAAGCGCAAAGCGAAGGCGCCCTCAAAGGCGTGCTGGGCTACACCGACGAAAAAGTGGTGTCCACCGACTTCCGTGGCGAGCCCTGCGCCAGCGTGTTCGACGCGACCGCCGGCATCGCGCTGGACAAAACCTTCGTGAAGATCGTGGCCTGGTACGACAACGAATGGGGCTACGCCAAGCAGTGCCTGGAGATGGTGCGGGTCGTCAACAAGAAAAAGTAAGCTCTAGCAGGTGCCTGCGGCAGACTTAGATGCCGCTGCCCCGCCAGGGCTCAGAGGCGCTTCGCTTGGCCACATCGCCCAGGCGGAGCAACGGCATCTGAGCCATGGTGTTTCCGCTCAAAGCGCCTTCGGGCGCTTTTTTTTGGGCTCACAAGCCAAGAGACATCAAGTCCTTGAAGCCCGAATCCAATCAGCGGCCTTCTCCGCAATCATGATCGTCGGCGCGTTGGTGTTGCCGCTGACGATGCGGGGCATGACGGACGCGTCGACCACGCGCAGGCCGGGTACGCCGTGCACGCGCAGTTGCGCGTCCACCACCGCCATGTTGTCCTGCCCCATGCGGCAGGTGCCCACCGGGTGGTAGACCGTGTCGGCATTTTGGCGAATCCAGTGGTCCAATTGTTCGTCGGTGCGCGCATCGGCAGACTCAGCCCACTCTTTGCCATACGCGGCCAGCGCAGGCTGGGCCAAGATGCGCTGGGCTTGGCGAACGCCGTCGCGCAAGCGCTGCAGGTCGCGCGGGTCGCTCAAAAACTGCGGATCAATCAGCGGTGCGCTGTTGGGATTGCGGTCGGCCAATTGCACGCGGCCTCGGCTGTCGGGTTGTAACAAGCACACATGCAACGAGTAGCCGTGCCCCAACGTGAGTTGGCGGCCGTGGTCCACCAGCTTGGCCACCACGAAGTGCAGCTGAATGTCCGGGTGCGCCTCACTGGGTCGGCTTTTGTAAAACGCGCCGCCCTCGGCGAAGTTGGTGGTCAGGCGCCCCTTTCTGTGCTGCCGCCATTCCCACAAGGCTTGCAAGGTGTGCCATGTGCCTTTGGGTGAGACGCCAATCAAATCGGTGTGCCCTGGCGCATCGGCCACCAGCACCGCGTCGGGGTGGTCGTGCAGGTTTTCGCCCACACCGGGCAAGTCGCGCAGCACCTCGATGCCCAGGCTTTGCAAATGCGCAGCGGAGCCGATGCCCGAACGCATGAGGATAGCGGGCGACTGAAAAGCGCCTGCACTCAAAATGATTTCGCGGCGGGCGGTCAAAGTCTGCGCTTGACGGCCCCGCAAGGTGTGCACCTGCCGCGCCACACCATCGACCAAGCCAAAGCGGTCCACCGTGACGCCGGTCATGACGTGCAAATTGGGGCGGCCCAAGTTGGGCGTGAGGTAAGCCTTGGCTGCGCTGAAACGCTCGCCCGCCTTTTGCGTGACTTGGTACATGCCCACGCCTTCTTGTGTGGGGCCGTTGAAGTCGGTGGTGTGCGCCAAACCAGATTGCACACCCGCCTCAACAAATCGCTTAGCAAACACGTTGGGGCTTTGCAGGTCGGCCACGTTCAAAGGGCCGTTTTGGGCATGCCATTCGTTGTGGATGCGCTCGTTGTGCTCGGCCTTCAAAAAGTAGGGAAACACCTCGGCCCAGGACCAACCCGTGCAACCTTGCTCGGCCCAGTGGTCGTAATCGGCCTGTTGCCCTCGGATGTAGGCCATCGCATTGGTCGAGCTGGAGCCCCCCAAAGTGCGGCCACGCGGCTGAAAACCGATGCGGCCGTTCAAGCCGGGTTGCGGCACCGTGTTCAAGCCTTGCGAGACGATTTCGGTGCGGGCCATGAGCGCAATGCCGGCCGGGCAATGGATCAAAGCGCTGGTGTCGGGCGGCCCGGCTTCGAGCAGGGCCACCTGCACAGCAGGGTCTTCGCTCAGGCGGCTGGCCAGCACACAGCCGGCCGAGCCGCCGCCCACGATCACGTAGTCAAAGTCCATGAAGTCCCCCCGTCCAGATGTATTGTGTGGCCAATATAAGGGGTCCAGCGTGCCTTGGTCTGTCTTGTGTGCATCAGGGTTTTTCCCAGCAAACCCTTGGCCCTGGCGACATCTCGTTGGTCCAATCACCCCTCACAATGGCACCACATTGGGAGACAAGTTATGCGGACCGTCCTTGAGTTTGTTGGCCCTGAACGCCTCGGCAGGCCTCAGCCGTGAACAATCCAAGCATCGCACTCGAAGAGGCTTGGCAAGACAAGCGCTGGTTGTGGCTGCTGAGCCCTTCGATACCCCTGACATTCACAGGCTCCTTGCTGGCCTTCGTTTGGACAGGGCAATGGTGGTGCATGCTGCTGGCCCCACTCATCATCCATGTGTTGTTGCCCGTGCTCGACCGCGTGTTTGGCGAAGACTTCAGCAACCCGCCCGAATCGGCGGTGGCGCAACTCGACCAGGACATGTTTTACCGCGCCATGGTGTGGGCTTATGTGCCTGTGCAGCTGATGGGCACGGTCTTGGGCGCTTGGATCGCAGTCACTCAGTCGCTGCCATGGTGGGGCTATGCCGCCTTGGTGCTCACGGTGGGAGCCATCAACGGCATTGGCATTGGCACCGCGCATGAGTTGGGACACAAAAAAGAAGCGCTGGACCGGTGGCTGTCCAAAATCGGTTTGGCGCCCAGTGCCTATGGCCACTTTTTTGTGGAGCACAACCGCGGCCACCACAAACGCGTGGCCACACCCGAAGACCCGGCGAGTGCGCGCATGGGCGAGAGCTTCTGGGCCTTTTTGCCGCGCTCGGTGTGGGGCAGCTTGCAATCGGCCTGGGCGCTGGAGCAAGAGCGCTTGAACAAACAAGGCATGAACGTGTGGCACTTTCAAAACCACAACCTGCAGGCCTGGGGCATGACGCTGGTTTTGTTTGGCGCGCTGGTGGCATGGCTCGGCTGGATGGTGCTGCCGTTTTTGGTATTGCAAGCCGTGTACGCCGCCTCGATGCTGGAAGTGGTGAACTACGTAGAGCACTACGGCCTGCTAAGGCAAAAAGACACCAGCGGCCGCTATGTGCGCTGCGAGCCCGAGCACTCGTGGAACAGCAACCACCTGGTGGGCAACCTCTTGCTCTACCAACTGCAAAGACACTCTGACCACCACGCCCACCCCAGCCGACGCTACCAAGCGCTGCGGCACTTCGAGTCCGCCCCGCAACTGCCCGCAGGCTCCGCCACCATGATCTCGGTGGCCTATTGCCCGCCCCTGTGGTTTGCGTGGATGGACCGCCGTGTGATGGCTCACTATGGCGGAAATTTGAACCTGGCAAATGTCCAGCCATCAGCTCGACAAAGACTCATGCGGCGATGGGCCTGAAGGTTTAGGAGCTCGAAAGCTCAGGGATTGTTGGGCTTGAGGAGAACGATGTTGCGGTAACCCAGCCGAATCAAGCCCTGGTCTTGCAAGTGCCGCAACTGCTGGTTGACGCGCTGACGTGATGCAGAAGCAGCTTGGGCCAGGTCGGACTGGCTCACACGCAGCATCACACCGTCGGGTACGGCCACACTGTTGAATTTGGCAATGCGCTCCAGCGTGGCCCACACACGTTGCTCTAGGCTGTGTATACCCCGATCAGCCAATGTGTCAAACAGTTGGTTGATGCGCAGGCCCAGGATGCGCAGCAGGTCCAGCGCCACCACCGGATCGCGACCAATCAGATCAATCAGTCGGGCGCGTTCGATGTGCAAGACCTGCGTCAAACCGTGAGAGACCATATCGGCCGGATTGGTGGCTTGGGCAAACACCGAGCTCAAGCCGGCGATTTCACCCGGCAACATCCAGCGCAGCAATTGCTCCTCGCCCTCCGAGGTGATCACGCTGATGCGCACACGGCCACTGACCACCAGCCATGCCGCCGACGTAGGTTGGCCCCGGCTGAGCAAGACCTGGCCATCGTTCCAAGTGCGCAGCACGCCCACGCTTTGCAGCGCTTGGGTCGTGCGCGTTGTCAGGCCTGAGTTTTGCGCCCAGTCCTTCTTGAGTTCATCCGCGTCCAGTGCTTTGAAAACAGGCGCGCGCGAGCTGTTGCTTGGGCTTTTGGTCGGTGTGCGCGGGGGTGGCGATGGCATGGTGGGTCAGGATGAAATGGGTTTGTTTTGAGTGCTTTCCCCTAAATTGTCACATCAGAAACAATTTGCAGCATTCGGGGGGAATTAAATCGTAGCCACCGAGCTTGACGGTGATCAAGTCAAAGAACCACATTGGAGACGACATGAAATTTTCCGCCCCTGCATTTGTACGCACCACCTTGGGTGCCATCGCCTTGACCCTGGGCGCCAGCGCCATGGCGCAGTCCGTGGTGCGCTTCCAAGACTATCCTGGCACCGGCAATCTGTTGGTGCGCGTGGCCCAAGAACAAGGTTTCTGCCAGCAAGCGGGCATTCGCTGCGAACTGCGCACTATCCCCGCCGCCCCGCTGGGCATGCAGACCATGCTCTCGGGTGACATCGAAGTGTTTTTTGGCCCGACCGAAGTCGCCGCTGCAGCCGTGGCTCGCAAGGCACCCATCAGCATCATTGCTGCAGCTTTTGTTGACCCGGTGTTTTTCATGGCCGCAGGTGCAAAAACCGAATTGGAAACAGAAAAAGAAGGCTACCCCGGTGTGGTCAAGTCCTTCAAAGGTAAAAAAATCGGCGTGACCCAGCGCGGCTCAGGCGCTGAATTTCAGGTGATCGACATGCTGGCCGATGTGGGCCTGACCGCGAACGACGTGACCTTTGTGGCCGTCGGGGCGCCCGACACGGCATTTCCTGCGCTCACACGCGGCCAGGTCGATCTGATCATGACCTTCCCGCCTGCCGACGGCATGTGCGAAGTGCTCAAGGCCTGTCGCCTGGTGGTGGACCCCCGCAAAGGTCAGGGCCCCAAGAGCATGCTGGCGACCCGTGGCGGCGCTGGTGCCATGGCGGTGAAGACCGAATGGGCAGCGGCCAACCCACAAACGGTGGCCGCTATCCGCAGGATACTGGATTTGTCGGATGCTTTCATCGCCAACCCGGCCAACTTCGGCAAGACACTGGAGATCCTGCGCAAGACCTTTGCACTGCAATTGCCCAACGCAGACCAGATCGCTGAGGTGAGCCTGCGCAACTCCATCGGCAACTTCAAGGCCCGTGGCAACGTGCCCGCCATGCAGGCGGTGGCCAATGCCATGACCGAAAACAAGCTGTTGCCCGCCAGAGTGGACATGGCCCCGGCCGTCTTGCCCTGAACGACGACACCAGCGCATTTTCCAGGGCACATTCATGATCGACGCACAGCGCATCGACCTGAGCTTTGACGGCACCAACTTGGTGTTGCAGGGTGTGGACCTGCACGTCAAGGCTGGGGAGTTTGTCGCGCTCGCAGGGCCCAGCGGCTGTGGCAAGACCACTTTGCTCAACCTGTGCGCGGGGCTGGTCGATTTGCCTGCAGGTCAACGTCTGCTGGTGGCGGGCGAACAGCCAGCGCTGGGCAGCCACAACGTGGCTTACATGTTGGCCCGAGACAGTTTGTTCCCTTGGCTCAATGCGCTGGACAACGCCGCCTTTGGCCTGAAAGTTCGGGGTGTGCCCATTGCAGAGGCCCGGGAGAGGGCCGCTGTGATGCTCAAGCAGGTCGGGCTAGGCGGGTCTGAGTACCGGCTGCCCAAGGCCTTGTCTCACGGCATGCGCCAACGCGTGGCGCTGGC
>JACDQO010000136.1 GCA_015657605.1 Limnohabitans sp.
GATCAAGTGGTCAAAGGCGCTCAAGGCGGCTTTGGCGCCCTCGCCTGCAGCGATCACGATTTGCTTGTACGGCACGGTGGTGCAGTCACCGGCTGCGAACACGCCGGCCGCATTGGTGTGGCCTTTGGCATCCACCACGATCTCGCCAAACTTGCTCAACTCCAAAGTCCCTTTGAGGAATTCGGTGTTGGGCACCAAACCGATCTGAACAAACACGCCTTCCAGTTCCACCCAATGGTCATCGCCCGTGGTGCGGTCCTTGTAGCGGATGCCATTGACCTTGCCGTCTGCACCGGTGATTTCGGTGGTCTGGGCGTTGGTGTGGATGCTCACGTTGGGCAAGCTCTTGAGCTTGCTGACCAGCACCGCGTCGGCCTTGAGTTGGTCGGCAAATTCAAACACGGTGACATGCGCCACGATGCCCGCCAAGTCAATCGCCGCTTCGATGCCGGAGTTGCCCCCGCCAATGACGGCCGTGCGCTTGCCCTTGAACAAGGGGCCGTCGCAGTGCGGGCAATACGCCACGCCTTTGTTCTTGTACTCGGCTTCACCGGGCACGTTGACATTGCGCCACCGGGCACCGGTGGAGAGGATGACCGAGCGGGCTTTCAAAGAGCCACCATTGGCCATTTGCACCTCGATCAAACCACCGGGCTCAGTCGCCGGGATGATTTTTTCGGCGCGTTGCAAATTCATGATGTCCACCTCGTAGTGGCGCACTTGCGCTTCCAAGGCTGCCGCAAACTTGGGGCCGTCGGTCTCCAGCACCGAGATGTAGTTTTCAATGGCCATGGTGTCGTTGGTCTGGCCGCCAAAACGCTCAGCCGCCACGCCCACGCGAATGCCTTTGCGGGCCGCGTAAACAGCAGCAGCCGCCCCGGCCGGGCCACCGCCCACGATCAAGACATCAAAGGGGTCTTTGGCGCTGAGCTTGGCCGCGTCGCGTTCACCGGCGTTGGTGTCCAGTTTGGCAACAATTTCTTCCACCGACATGCGGCCTGAGCCGAACACTTGGCCGTTGAGGAAAACCATGGGCACCGCCATGATCTGGCGCTCTTCCACTTCCTTTTGGAAAGCACCGCCTTCGATCACCACGGTTTTGACCTGCGGGTTGACGATGGCCATGAGCGCCAAAGCCTGCACCACGTCGGGGCAGTTGTGGCAGCTCAGCGACATGTAGACCTCGAAATTGAAGTTGCCTTCAAGGGCCTTGATGCTGTCGATGACGTCGGCCTCGACCTTGGGTGGGTGACCGCCCGTCCAGAGAAGGGCCAATACCAACGAAGTGAACTCGTGGCCGAGCGGCAAGCCTGCAAATCGCACCCCAGTGGTCTGGCCTTCGCGGGCCACCACAAACGACGGCTTGCGTGCGTCGTCACCCGAGGTGTCTAGGCTCACCTTGTCAGACAAACCGACGATGGTTTCCAGCAGGTTTTTCATGTCAACGCCCGTCTCGCTGTCGTCCAGCGAAGCAATCAGGCGAATCGGCTGGCGAAGCAAGGCCAGGTATTGCTGAAGTTTGGGCTTTGAGGGTGTCGGTCGAGCATGGCTGATCTCCGGTTTTCAGGGGGGCAAATGAACTAGAACCCGCACTTGTGGCGCAGGCCAGGGAACAGGGGGAATTGGGGGGGAATACGTTGAGCGCAAGGCACGCAGGCTTGTGGCCCGCATGCGTTGAACTCAGCGCCCTGACCAGCAGGGCACCCGAGATTTAGATCTTGCCGACCAGGTCGATGGAAGGAGCCAAAGTCTTGGCGCCTTCTTTCCACTTGGCTGGGCACACTTGGCCGGGGTTGGCGGCGGTGTACTGAGCGGCTTTGAGCTTGCGCAGGGTCTCAGACACGTCGCGTGCGATCTCGTTGGAGTGCACTTCGGCGGTCTTGATCATGCCTTCGGGGTTGATGATGAAGGTGCCGCGCAGTGCCAGGCCTTCTTCTTCAATGTGCACGCCAAAAGCGCGTGTCAGGGTGTGTGTTGGGTCGCCGACCAAGGGGAACTTGGCCTTGCCCACGGCAGGCGAAGTCTCGTGCCAGACTTTGTGCGAGAAGTGGGTGTCGGTGGTCACGATGTAGACCTCGGCACCAGCGGATTGGAAAGCGGCGTAGTTGTCGGCCGCGTCTTCGATTTCGGTGGGGCAGTTGAAGGTGAAGGCTGCAGGCATGAAAATCAGCACGGACCACTCACCCTTGAGGGTTTCGTTGGACACTTGTACGAACTTGCCGTTGTGGAAGGCTTGGGTCTTGAAAGGCTGGACTTGGGTATTGATCAAAGAGGACATGGTGTTTCCTTTGGGTGGTTTAAAAAAACTATCGAATGAGAAGACTCATTGGTCGCAATCATAATGCGACTTAGGGTTTTCACTCATGAGTAGTTTCAATCGACCCCATAGGAAAAAGCTTTCAGCTCAGGCCTGTCGGTTTGATCGACCAAAGCCCTGTGCCAAACCCATGGCCAAAGCCAGCCAAGCCAGAATCCAAGCCATGCCGCCCCACGGCACCAAGGGGCGCAAGGCATCACAACCGAAGACATGGCGGGCATAGAGGTTGAAGCTGAACAAGAGCAAACCGACCAACATGAGCCAGCCTGCCGCCTGCAGCCACCGCGACGCCCCGCAGACCCGCAGGGCCAGCCCCGTGCACAACAAGCCCAGCGAATGAAATTGCTGCTGACTCAAAGCGGTTTGCACGGCCGCAGGCACGCCCCCGGCAAACACCGGCAAATGCGCGAAGGCGGCGCTGAACACCACGCTGGCGCAGGCGCTGATCGCCCCCAAAACCAAAAACCACCGGGCGACAAGGGCCAGACTTCGGGGGAGGCATCAGAGGCATGGGCAAAAGACGGGCTGGACATGGGGAGCTGGGGCACAAGGCCAAAAATGGGACCCGCGCATTGGAGCATGTTTATGCGCCCCATGAACACCAAGGGATGAACGATCACATCAGCGGCCTTCGGTAAACACCGGCCTGGCCACTGGGCGACAGCACCACTTGCCACAACTGGTTATCGCGGGCCCGAAAAGTGCCCGCGCAGCACAGCAGGTAGTAGCGCCACATGCGGTAAAAGCGCTCGCCATAACGGTCTTTGAGCGCAGGCCAAGCCGCTTCAAAGCGCGCATGCCAGGCCATCAGGGTCTTGTCGTAGTCCTCACCCAAGTTGTGCCAGTCCTCCATGACAAAGTGGTCCTCGCTGCAAAACGCGATCTCGGAAGCCGAGGGCAGCGCCCCATTGGGGAAAATGTATTTTTCAATCCACGGATCAATGCTCCCCCCAGCCCGGTTTTTGCCAATGGTGTGCAGCAAAAACAAACCATCATCGCGCAGGCTGCGCCGCGCCATTTCAAAGTAGGCACGGTAGTTTTTGTGGCCCACATGCTCAAACATGCCCACCGAGGCGATGCGGTCAAAGCGCTGATGCCCCTCGGGGTTGAACTGCCTGTAGTCAGCCAACTCGAAGCGCACCGGCCAACCCTGCGCTTTGGCGTTACCCAGCCGGGCCTGCTCTTTGGAAACGGTCAAACCCACGCAGTTCACGCCATGGTGCCGGGCCGCGTGCAACATCAAACTGCCCCAACCGCAACCAATGTCCAGCAGCGTCATGCCCGGCTTCATTTGCAGTTTCTGACAAATCAGTTCCAACTTGGCCTCTTGCGCCTGCGCCAGCGTTTGGGCGGATGGCCAGTAAGCGCAGCTGTAGGCCATGGACGGATCGAGCATGGCCTCGTACAAATCGTTGCCCAGGTCGTAATGCATTTCGCCCACCTGCCAAGCCCGTTGCGGTGATTGCAAATTGGTCAGTCGGGCCTTGAGTGAAGCCCACAACCACCCGGCCCGGCCCACCTGCTCGTCCAGCCGCGACCGCAAAATCCGGTTGATCAATTCATCCACCTCGTCGCAGTCCCACCAACCGTCCAGATAACTCTCCCCCAAACCCAGACTGCCCTGCGCCAGGATGCGGTCAAAGGTGGCAGGGTGGTGCACCCGCATATCCCAAGGCCTGTTGCCCCCGACCCGTATATCGGCCGTGGCCAGCAAATCGCAAGCCCGGCGCCAATCGTCGTCGATGCGCACCAAATCGGTTTCGCTCTTGACCCCATTGAGCTCTATAGCCATCCGGTTCTCCTGTTGATGCACACGCCCGGACCGCTGGCCCGTGGTGTTGTCCATGCTAGGCCGTCTCTTGGCCCAGATCCATTCAGCAAAGCCGGTAGCCCCGTACCGTGTTTTCGGTAAGTCAAACCCGATTGGTACAGCTGGACACCCCAGTTTTGAGCAAGTCAACTGTGCATAATTGACGTTGACGTAACGTCAATCAAATTCAGGAGTTGAACATGGACATTCAAGGCAAAGTTTTCATCGTCACCGGCGGCGCATCGGGATTGGGCGAAGGTACGGCGCGCATGCTGGCGGCCAACGGTGGCAAGGTCGTGATCGCCGACATGCAGGCTGAAAAAGGCGAGGCCATCGCCAAAGAACTGGGCGGCGCATTCGTCAAGTGCGATGTGAGCAACGAAGCCGATGGCCAGGCCGTGGTGGCAAAGGCCACCGCCATGGGCAAGCTGGTGGGTCTGGTCAACTGCGCGGGCATCGCCCCGGCTGAAAAAACCGTGGGCAAGAACGGCGCGCACAACTTGGCCGTTTACACCAAGACCATCATGGTCAACCTGGTGGGCACCTTCAACATGATCCGCCTGGC
>JACDQO010000137.1 GCA_015657605.1 Limnohabitans sp.
GCCATGGACGCGCTGGCGAATCACCACGGCCTGCCCTGGCAGGTGCTGGACAACTTTTTGTACCCCGGGCACAGTGCCCACCGCATGCACGCCGTGCCCGAAAAAACCGGTGCGGGTCTCATGAGCCGACTGCAAGCGGCAGCCGACGCCGCAGGCGTGGCGGTGCTCACGCATGCGCAAGTCACCGAGCTGTGGGCCGACGAGACGCAGCGCATCCACGGTGTGGGTTTTGTCAGGCCCGATGGTCAGACCGAGCGCGTCCGATGTGATGCGGTGATCTTGGCCTGCAACGGTTTTGGTGGGGCCACGGCCATGGTGAAAAGATGCTGCCCGAGATGGCCGAAGCCACTTATGCGGGCCATGTGGGCAACGACGGCAGTGCGATCGCTTGGGGCCAACAACTGGGCGCACGCTTGGCCGACTTAGGCGCTTACCAAGGCCACGGCTCCTGGGCTGTGCCGCAAGGCGCTTTGATTTCGTGGGCGCTGATGGTGGAAGGCGGCGTGCAAATCAACGACCAAGGCCAGCGCTTTCATGATGAAACCCAGGGCTATTCCGAAGCGGCGGTGCATGTGCTGGCCCAACCCGGAGGTGTGGCCTGGAATGTGTTTGACGATGCGCTGCTGGCCTTTGCGCAAGATTTTCCGGACTTTGTGGCGGCGCAAGATGCGGGCGCAGTGCAGCACGCGGGCGATTCGGTGGCACTGGCGCAACTCATCGGCTGCCCGCCAGACGCTTTGCAAGCCACCTTGAGCATGGTGCAGCCCGGCACCGATCCAGCCACAGGCCGCGCCTTCAAACGCCCCTTGCAAGCGCCTTTCCATGCCATCAAGGTCACCGGTGCTTTGTTCCACACCCAGGGCGGTTTGGACATCGACGCGCGCACCCGTGTGCTGCGCCAAGACGGCACGCCTTTGCCCAATGTGCTGGCCGCTGGCGGTGCAGCACGGGGCGTGTCGGGCCAAGAAGTCTGGGGTTATTTGTCGGGCAATGGTTTGCTCAGCGCCATTGCGGGCGGCCACATTGCAGCGCATACCGCACAACAACTTTTGAAAGACACGCCATGAGCCAGCTCACCACTTTGGCCCAGCGCCTGCAACAAGACCAGGCCTTGCTCGCCCCCGGTGTGTACGACGCGCTCACCGCGCTGGTCGCGCAGCAGGCCGGTTTTGAAGCCGTGTACCTGTCGGGGGCATCGATTGCTTACACACGCCTCGGCCGCTCTGACATTGGCCTGACGACGGCCACCGAAGTGGCGCAGACCCTGGCCCACATCACCGACCGGGTGAACATTCCCGTGATCGTGGACGCCGACACCGGCTTTGGCAATGCGCTCAACACCCAACGCACGGTGCGCGACTTTGAGCGTGCCGGGGCCGCGATGATCCAGATCGAAGACCAGACATTCCCCAAACGCTGCGGCCATTTGGACGGCAAGGGTGTGGTGCCGGTGGCCGAGATGCAGGGCAAGCTGCGTGCGGCCTTGGATGCTCGCCAGGACAACAACACGCTGATCCTGGCGCGCACCGATGCAGTCGCCGTGGAAGGCCTGGACGCCGCATTGGAGCGGGCCGAGCGCTATCTGGAGTGCGGCGTCGATGCCTTGTTCATCGAAGCCCTGCGCTCGGACGAGCAGATGAACCGCGCCTGCGCCCAGTTTGCCAAGCGTGTGCCGCTGCTGGCCAACATGGTCGAGGGCGGCAAGACGCCGGTGCAAAGTGCGGCCGAGCTGGGTGCGCGGGGCTTCAAGATCGTGATTTTTCCGGGCGGCACCGCGCGTGCGGTGCTGCACACGCTACAAGGCTATTACGCCAGCTTGCACACGCACCAGACCACGCGGCCTTGGCAAGAAAAGATGCTTGATTTTGATGGCCTGAACGCGGTCATTGAAACACCGCAACTGCTGGCGCTGGGGCAAAGTTTCGAGCAGGGTCCCCCCAGCTTGAAGTGACCGGCACGCATGCCAGCATCAAAGGGTTGGCGGACACCAACCCATTTCAAGCCAATGCGCGTAGCCCGGTTTGAAGTGCCATGCGGTGTACTGCACGGGTGTGCCCTGTGGCAGGACCTGCTCGGTCAAGTGGTCGAGCCAAGGGCTCACAGCCCCTGTGCTGCGCAGCCAATCTTGGCCTTGGCTGGATTCCATGGCCCATCCTGCAAGAGCGGCTTTGGGCTTTGGCCAAGGGTGGTCAGGCAACCGGGGGCCTGACATGCGGTCATGCAAACTGCCCCAGGCCACGCCCTTCATCTGGTGTTGGATTTGGCCCAATCGGCGGGTTGTTTCTTGCAAAGGCAAGCCCGTGAAGCGCAATTGCCCCAGCACATTGTCAAACCAGAAAAAAGCGCCAGGCATGCGGCGCACCAGTTCGGGCAAGAGGGCCAAACCGTCGCCGGTGTGCAGGTGCAATGCTTTGCCTTGGCGTTTCAGGTGCCGGCCGTGTCGCGCATAAAAAAGAGGTTGAGCCCAAGGGTCGATGTCCCAGGCGTGGATCTCTTCAAATTGCGCCAGCCAAGCCGTGGGCAACATCCAACCGGCACTGGCACCGATCAGCACCAATGGTTGGCGGGGCATCGCTTGCGCCATCAGCCAATCGGCGATCTGCGAAGAGGCAGGGGCCCAGCGCTCTTGAGACCGCCACGCCCGCACATGCCAATGCCATCCGCCCGTTAAATTCATGCAAGCATTTTATGAATGGTTCAAACGTTCATTTTGCGGAAACATGAACTTTTTGGCCTCGGCGTCCATCTCGGTCTTGAAGGTGTATTTCGCCTTGAAAGCTTCAGCCCGTTGCGCTGCGGGTCGTGCATTGACCGCATCGAGCAGGCGTTTGATGTGGGGGGTATTGGGTCCAGGTGGCATCGCCTGTGCCCAACACATAGGGCAGCAGGCGCGCCCAACCCCACAGGGCCATGTCGACAATGCTGTAGTGCTCGCCCAGCATGTAGGTGTGCTGGCTCAGGTGTTTTTCCAGCACGGTCCAGTGGCGGTGGGCTTCAAAGTCGTAGCGGTTCAGCGCATAGGCTTTGGGTTCGGGTGCCGCATGGCGAAAGTGCACCGATTGGCCCGAAAAAGGTCCGATGCCACTGGCGATGAACATCAACCAAGACAGGGCTGCGCCGCGTTCTTTGGCTTGGGTCACGCTGGGTATGAACTTTTGTTCGCGATCGGCCAAGTACAACAAGATGGCGTTGCTGTCGAACACGGTGGTGTCGCCATCGGTGATGGCGGGCACCTTGGCATTGGGGTTGACCGCCAAGAAATCGGGCGCAAACTGTTCGCCTTTGCGCGTGTCGACCGGAACGGCTTCAAAAGCCAGCCCCAGCTCTTCCAGCAACAAAGCGATCTTCATGGGGTTGGGCGCAGCATTAAAGAAAAATTTCAACATATTGGATCCGTTCAAAAATGAAAATTGTCCTGCAGCTCAGTGTCGCCGAATCCACTGGCATGTGCACAGCTGCACCAGTCATTTGGGCGACTGTTGCAGGTGGGGCTTGTTGTTAACGTCTTCCTTTTGTCAACCCTTCACCCATCCCCATGACCGAGAGACTTTCGCAAATCCGTTACGAGGACTTGGCGGCCGATGTTCGGCCCTTGGCCGATGACATCCTCAAAGTGTCCAGTGCCGCTTTAGGGGGGCCTTACAACGCCTTGTTGCGCAGCCCCGACATGGCCCGGCGTGCTTTTGATTTTCTGGACTATCTGCGTTTTCGCACCTCGGTGAACAAGCGCTTGAACGAATTCGCCATCTTGATCCAGGCGCGCATCTCCAATGCCCAATTTGAATGGTGGGCGCATGAGCGCATCGCACGCAAGGCGGGATTGTCTGATGCGGTCATGCGCGACTTGCAGCAATGCCAGCGCCCCACCAGCATGCAAGCCGACGAACGATTGGTCTACGACTACTGCGTTCAGTTGTCGCTCAACCACCGCGTGCCAGATGCTTTGTGGCAAGAGGCCGTCGCGGCCATGGGCGAACAAGCCGTGGTCGATCTCACCGTCTTGTCCGGTACTTATGTCATGGTCTCCATGCTGCTGAACGCCACCCAAGTGGGCATTCCTGACGGGGGCGAGCTCCCTTTGCAGGTGATGGACCCTCAAGACATCCGCCAGCGTTTGCTGGCCTGATTCGTTTTTTCACAATCTTCAAGGAGACCGCCATGACATTCCGTTTTGTTCGCAGCGCATTGGCCCTGATGTTGGCCGCCACGGCCATGCATGCATCGGCACAAGACTTTCCCAATCGTGCCATCACCATGGTCATGCCTTATGCCGCAGGAGGACCGGGTGACACCATCACCCGCGTGTTTGCCGGTGCCATGCAAAAGCACTTGGGCCAGCAGATCGTGGTGGACAACACCGCTGGAGCCTCTGGCTCCATTGGCACGGCCAAAGTGGCGCGGGCCAGACCTGATGGCTACACCTTGCTGATGATCCACGTGAGCCATGCCACCAACGTGGCCATGTACAAAGGCTTGTCCTACCATCGGTTGACGACTTTGAGCCGATTGGCCGCGCCACCAGCGGCCCCATGGTCATCGTCACCCGCAATGATTTCCGGCGCGCAATTTGAACGAATTTGTGGCCTATGTGAAAGCCAACGGACCCAAAGTCAGCCTGGCGCATGCGGGTGTGGGCTCCGCCTCGCACTTGTGCGGCCTCATGATGATGAACGCCTTGAACGTCAAGCTCAATGAAATTCCCTACAAGGGCACTGGGCCTGCTCTGACCGACCTGATGGGTGGCCAGGTGGACATTTTGTGCGACCAAACTTCGGGCACAGTGCCCTCGGTCAAGGGCGGCAAGATCAAGGCCTATGCCTCTGCGGGCAAAGCACGCTTGCCCCAGCTGCCTGAGGTGCCCGCCATCACCGATGCCGGTGTGGAGGGTTTTGACATCAACATCTCGTTTGGCCTGTACGCCCCCAAGGGCACACCCAAGCCGGTGCTCGACCAGTTGACCTCCGCGCTGCAAAAGTCGGTGACCGATCCTGAGGTGCGTCAGCGCCTGGAGGCCATGGGCATTTCGGCCGTGTCGGTTGACCAAGCGCGTCCTGAAGCTTTGCGCAACCACCTCAAAAACGAGATCGATACCCTGGGCGGTTTGTTGATCAAGGCCGGCGTCAAAGCGAATTGACAGCCCCGTTGCGCAGGGGCCTGAAGGTCTGCGTCTCGCCTGTTTGGGAGATTTCATGATGCAAAGCTGGTGGCCCTTGCTGCTGACCCTGGTCATCCAGGCCATGGTGGCCATGGCCTTGCTCACCTTGCCGGTGATTGCGCCGGTGGTGGCGCAGACCCTGCAGGTGTCGCCTGCGCTCGTGGGTTTGTATGTGTCGGTCACTTACGCCGGCGCCATGGTGGCCACTTGATGGGCGGCGCCACCGTGGCCCGGATGGGGGCCATCCGGGTCAGCCAATGGGGACTCGTGCTCTGCGCGGTGGGTCTGGCCCTGTGTGCGGTGCCTTGGTTGCCGGCCATGGTCTTGGGCGCCGTGTTCATCGGCCTGGGGTATGGCCCGATCACCCCGGCCAGCTCGCACCTGTTGGCCCGCACCACGCCCAAAGCGCAAATGTCCTTGGTGTTTTCCATCAAACAAACTGGCGTGCCTTTGGGCAGCATGTTGGCGGGCGCGATCGTGCCGCCCTTGGCTTTGCTCATCGATTGGCAGCTCAGCATGCTGGTGGTGGCCGCACTGTGCTTGGCGTGCGCCGTGGTGTCACAGCGCTTGCGGGCCGATTTGGACAGCGACCGGCAAGCTGACCTGCACATTCGGTGGGGCAGTTTGATCGATCCCATTCGCATGGTGTTGGCGCACCGAGCCTTGCTCACCATGGCCTCTTGCTCGTTCATGTTCTCGATGGTGCAGTTGTCGCTCACCACCTATTTGGTCACCTTTTTGCACGACGATTTGTCCTATGGCTTGGTGGCGGCCGGTTTGGCTTTGTCCGTGACCCAGCTGGGTGGCATTGGTGGTCGTGTGGCCTGGGGTTATGTGGCCGACCGTTGGTTGGGTCCGCGGCGCATGTTGCTGCTCTTGGCCAGCATGATGGCTGTTTGTGCTTTGGCCTCTGCCTTTCTGACCACCGACACGCCGCATGCCGTGGTGATCGCTATTTTGGTGGGCTTTGGCGCTTCGGCCATTGGCTGGAACGGCGTCTATTTGGCCGAAGTCGCCCGCCGTGCGCCCCCCGGCATGGCCAGCATGGCCACAGGCGGCACCTTGGCCTTCACGTTTTGGGCGTGGTGTTGGGGCGCCCATGTTCGGGGCTTTGTCGGGTTTGTTTGGCAC
>JACDQO010000138.1 GCA_015657605.1 Limnohabitans sp.
CGCCAAACTGCGGGCAAATTCACGCGCATTGTCTGCGCCTTGGGGTGTGGGGTTGCGGCTGCCCACGATGGCCAAGGCTTGTTCGGCTTGCAGGGTCGCCAAGTGCGCTGTTTGCCCCATGGCGTAGAGCATGAGCGGTGGATCGGGAATGTCCAGCAAGGGGGCTGGGTAATCACTGTCCCCGAGCGTGAGCACGCAGCAACCCAACGGGGCATGGGCTTGCAGCCAGCCCAAGGTCTCTTGCGTGAGGGCGGCGCAGCCATCGGGCTCAGAGCCCAGAGCGAGTGCTTGGTGGGCACTGACCACTTGGCTCAAAGCGGTTTCGGTTGCGCAAAGATGGCTTGGGGCTCACCAAAGGCCGCGAGCAGTCGCCGTGCGCTTTCGGGGCCAACCCCGGGTGTGAGGCTCAGGCGCAACCAAGCGCCCAATTCTTGGGGGGTGTGTGTCATGCGGTCTCCCTGTGCAGCCTTGATGGCTGTCGATGGCTTGTTGCTTGGCATTGTGGTTGAAAGCCAGGCAGGCGCCAAGTCCATAAAATCACCCCATGACGTTCTCCATTCAAGAGCCCACCGCGCACATGCACCTGTGCATCCTCGAAAACGACGACTTGGACCCCCCTTTGGTGCCGCAATACACGCGGGTGGCGACGATGTTTGAGCGTCTGTTTGCACAGGTGGGCTACCAGGGGCGGATTGACACCTTCAGCGCCCGGCACGGGCAATACCCGGCCAGTTTCGAGGCCTACGACGCGGTGCTCTTGACGGGCAGCCGCGCCGATTCTTTTTCGGATGAGCCTTGGGTGGTGGCCTTGCGTGATTGCGTCACGCGTTTGCTGCAGGACCAGCACAAGTTGCTGGGGGTTTGCTTTGGCCACCAGTTGATCGCGCATTGCTTGGGTGCGCCCGTGCAGCGGGCTCCCCGAGGCTGGCGGGTCGGGCGGCAGGCGTACGACTGGCTGGGCCAGCCTGAGCACTTGGGGCTGGCACCCGGCCAGGCCGCCCGCATGGCCTTGCTGGCCAGCCACCAGGACCAGGTGTTGGCTTTGCCGCCTGGCGCATCCTTGTTGGCGACACAGCCCGATTGCCCGGTGGCAGCCTATGCGCTGGGTGACCAGGTGTTTTGCATTCAACCCCACCCGGAGTTCACGCCCGAGGTGTCGGCCTTTTTGTTGAACAAGCGCCGCACCGTGATGGGGGAGACGCTTTACGAGCAAAGCATCGGTGGTTTGACCGAGCCTCATGATGGTTTGGCGTTGGCGCGGTTCATGATCCGTTTTGTGCAATACGGTCTCTCAGGCCAAGCCGCGCAAGCTTCGGACCGAAATGACAGAAAATACCCGCATTCCATTTGACTTTGAGAACCATGGCCCTGCTCCCCATCCTTTGCTACCCCGACCCTCGCCTGCACAAGGTGGCCAAGCCCGTGCAAGCGGTGGACGCCCGCATCCACGCCCTGATCGATGACATGGTGGAGACCATGTACGAGGCCGGTGGCATTGGCTTGGCGGCCACGCAGATCGATGTGCACGAGCGCTTGGTGGTGATCGATACCTCGGAGGAGCGCAACCAGCCCATGGTCTTGATCAACCCCGAAATCACCTGGATGGGCGATGAGCGGGTCAAGGGCGAAGAGGGTTGTTTGTCGGTGCCCGGCATCTATGACGGTGTGGAGCGCGCCACGAAAGTGAAGGTCACGGCCATAGACCGCGATGGCCAAAGCCGCAGCATCGAGGCCGAAGGCATGCTGGCCATTTGCATCCAGCATGAGATGGACCACCTGATGGGCAAGGTGTTTGTCGAATACCTGTCCCCGCTCAAACAAGGCCGCATCAAGACCAAACTGGTCAAAGCCCAAAAAGCCGAGCGCTGAAGCGCTTTTGAAATCTCCCCCATGCGTCTGATTTTTGCGGGCACGCCCGAATTTGCCCAAGTGGCCATGGCGGCCCTGCACGCCGCTGGCCACGACGTGGTGTTGGTGCTGACCCAACCCGACCGCCCCGCAGGGCGCGGCATGAAGCTGCAGCCTTCGCCCGTCAAGCAATGGGCTTTGGACCATGCGGTGCCCGTGGCCCAGCCGCGCAGCCTGCGCCTGGACGGCAA
>JACDQO010000139.1 GCA_015657605.1 Limnohabitans sp.
CCTGCGCCAGCTGGGCGCGGCCGACGTGATGGACCGGGCCGAACTGTCAGCGCCGGGCAAACCCCTGGCCAAAGAACGTTGGGCCGGTGTGGTCGACACCGTGGGCAGCCACACCCTGGCCAACGCCTGCGCCAGCACGAAATACGGCGGTGTGGTCACCGCCTGCGGATTGGCGCAGGGCATGGACTTTCCATCGAGCGTGGCGCCCTTCATCTTGCGCGGCGTGACGCTGGCCGGCATCGACAGCGTGATGGCCCCGCGTGCCGTGCGCGAAGCGGCTTGGGCGCGACTGGCGCAAGACCTGGACACCGCACAACTGGAGCGCATGACGCGCGAAGTGGGTTTGGCCGAAGCCATCGGCTTGGGCGCAGAAATTTTGGCGGGTCAGGTGCGTGGGCGGGTGGTGGTGAACGTCAACGCTTGACGGTCTCAGACATGGCCTTCAAAACCACCCCGTGAGGTGTTTGTCATTTGAGGCGCACAGCAATTTACACATAAAGATTACTTTTTGAGCATTCCTATCAGACAATGTTGATTTTTTAATCAACATTGTCTGCCGTGAACCTTTATTCCCAGCTGCAAACCGCCAAGAGCGAAGAAGACGTCAAAGACGCCTACATCAAGGCCTTGGGCCTCAAGGGTTACACCAAGGGCTTGATCGACATCCAGAGCCGCGAGATCTGGTTCGAGGCCAAAGACACCGACCGCCATTCCAGCTACGCCATGTTCACCCAGCTGCTGCATTACGTGCAGGTGGCGCTGAACAAAGGCGAGCATGTGCCGCCGTTTTTGGCCGTGATTGACACCGAAAAAGCGGCCATCATGAAAAGCGCCGATGTGCTGCCTTTTCTGGCCAAGAAACCATCCAATGGGGCAAGTCCGCCAGCCAGTTCACGCAAGAAGCACTGGACGAGATCTCGGCCCACATCGGGACCTACTTTGTGTCGTTCAGGATCAAGACGCACGAAGAAGAGTTCATCAACACCGTCAAAGCGGCCATCCATTCGGGCGACATCATCCGCACGCAAATCACGCCGGACAACCTGAAACAGGTGTTTGACAAGTGGGTGGCCATGGTGGGGCGCGAGATCGTGGGCGTGAAGGAAGAAGACTACGCCCTGCTGTTTTTTGCGGACATCATGCACGACGGCACCGTGTCCACCCACGCCAATTTGCCTGCCGAGTTGATGCACAAAAACGGCGCACCGATCTTCTCGCTCAAGGGCAAAAACTTTGACCTGGGCAACAAAGAAGGCTACCGCCAGTTTTGGGCCATCTACCACCGCCCGCCCAAATCGGAGTACCGCGACTACCTGCTGGAACGCCGCGACAGCCTGATCCCGTATGACGAGCGCAGCTTCAAGGGCGCGTATTACACACCCTTGCATGTGGTGGACAAAGCCTATGACAAGCTGACAGAAACGCTGGGCGCCAACTGGCAAAAAGACTACATCGTCTGGGACATGTGCTGCGGCGTGGGCAACCTGGAAGTCAAGCACAGCAACCCGCGCAACCTTTACATGAGCACGCTGGACCAAGCCGACATCGACGTGATGAAGGCGACCAAAACCTGTGTGTCTGCCACACGCTTTCAGTACGACTACTTGAACGACGACATCACCGACGATGGGCAGATTGATTACAGCCTGACCAACAAAGTGCCGCCCGCATTGCGCAAAGCGATTGCGGAGGGGAAGAAGATTTTGGTGTTGATCAATCCGCCGTATGGCGAATCAGCCAATACGCTGAACAAAAGCGCAAAGACCGATATTGCAACCACGAACATTGCGAAAACATCCAACAGCCAAGGCTATGCCAACAGGGAGTTATTCACGCAGTTTGTAATTAGGGTTCAAAGGGAATTGCCATCCGCAACTTTGGCGATGTTCAGCAAATTGAAGTACGTCAACTCCCCTAATTTTGAAGTTTTCCGCGCAAATTGGAATGCTCAGTATTTGGGAGGCTTCATTGTGCACAGCAAGGCTTTTGATGGGCTGAGTGGGAATTTTCCGATTGGATTTTTGGTTTGGAAAACTCAGCCACTACCAAAAGAATTTCCAACCCAATTACGGGTGGATGTCCTGAACCGAAATGCGGTGGCTATCGGCGAAAAGTTGTTCCACAACATTCCCAAAGAGCAATTTCTCAATAACTGGATCCAGCGGCCGCGCGCAAACGCGGTAGATGCCCTGCCTTTGAAAAATGCAATTTCACCCACCACCAGCACCAAAGATGTGCGCGGAACAAAATGGGCTGACGGTGCAATCGGCAGCATGTTGTGCGACAGCAATGATTTGCAGGGTGCTAACCAAGGTACTGCGTTGCTGTCGTCCGGGTTTTGCAGCGCAGGTGCTTTTTTTGTGACTTCCAAGAATCTTTGGCAGGCGGCAATTGTCTTTTCCATACGTCGATTGATCAAACCAACTTGGCTCAACGACCGCGATCAATTTCTGCAACCCACCGAGCCACTGCCAGACGAGTTTAAAACCGATTGCCTGATGTGGATGCTGTTCAACGGCAGCAACCTGACTGCCAGCGCCAACGACTTGGAATGGAACGGCAAAAAGTGGTCCATCGTCAACCACTTCATCCCCTACACCGAAGAAGAGGTCGATGCGCCGGACCGCTTCGAGTCCGACTTCATGGTGCAGTACCTGGCAGACAAAACCCTGTCAGACGAAGCCACGGCGGTGCTGGATGCCGGCCGCCAACTCTGGCGGGCTTACTTTGCCCACACCGATGTGCGCACCGTGCGCGACCAATACAAACTCAACCGCCCCGATGTGGGCTGGTACCAAATCCGCAACGCCCTGGCCGAGCGCAACAAAAGCGGCGACACCGCCCCGGTCAACTTCAAACCTTTTGAAGTGGCCTACGAAGCGCTGACCCAAAAGCTGCGCCCGCAGGTGTTCAGTTTGGGGTTTTTACGCTGATGTTGCCAGCAACTTGGCTTCAAAGGTGCAAATCAGCATCTCATGATTTGATTTAATTCAATGTACAATTAAATATGCTGACCGTGACCGAAACACCCGTTTTTCAGTCGATGGTGGAAGCCATTTGGACGCCATCAGAGCGCGAGGATTTCGCGGTTTTCATCAGTGAGCATCCGTTAGCCGGAGATGTGATCCCACAAACCGGAGGGCTTCGAAAGCTGCGTTGGTCGCGCCAAGGCATGGGCAAACGCGGCGGTGCAAGGGTGATTTACTACACACGGCTGCCAAAAGGTGACATCGTGCTGGTCGCGGTTTATGTCAAAGCCAAGTTCGACAACATACCCGCCCAAGTTTTGAATACATGGAAGGAAGCCTACGATGAGCAAGCCTAAACCGATTGAAATGGACGCCGAAACCGCAGCATTTGCAGAGAGTGTGCGTTTGAGCCTAATACAGGCCAAGCAAGGCCAAGCCGCACGCACGTATACGCCTGAGGAACTTCAAACCATCAAAGCCAAAAGGGGTCGGCCCACAGGCAGCAAGCAGGCCACCGTGAAAGTACCCACCACACTGAGACTGGATGAAGCAGCCCTAGAGCGCTGGCGGGCCTCTGGCAAAGGCTGGCAATCAAGGGCCGCCCTTGTGCTGGCGCAACACGCGCCGGGCTGAACACTGTGTCGAAAATTTCTAAACGCCCAACCGTGCGCATGCCCAGTGTGCAAGAGGACAAGGCCATCACCGCTGCAGCCAAAAGTGATCCTGATGCGCAGCCGCTCACGCCCACGCAACTGAAGGCCATGGTCCCACTCAAAAGTTTGCGTGGTCGATCAGACAGGTCCATCCATCACGCTCACCGTGAACAGGCTTAGCCTTGAGCCACCGCCAGCCTTGCATCCTCTGACAACAAGTCAATCAAGTCCCGCGCAAAGCCCGGCAGCTCGTCGAAGTTGCGCACACAAATCTGCATAGACCGGATGGCCCAGGCGTCGGACAAGGGCACCAAGCGGATGGCCATGCTGCGGGCGTGGCGGCGGGCGGCGGATTCGGGCAGCACGCCCACGCCCACACCGGCCTCGATCATGCGGCAGGCCGACTCGAAGCTGCTGACCTGGATGCGCACCTTGAGCGGCTTGTTCAGCTGCTCGCACTCGCGGTTGAGGAAGGCGTGCAAGGCACTCGCTTCGTGCAGGCCCACATGGTCAAACTCCAGCGCGTCAATGAGCGGCATGCTGGGCGAGTCGGCCACGGGGTGGCCATCGGGCACCACCAGGACCAAGCTGTCCGACCGGTAAGGCAAGGTTTGCAGGTTTTCAGTGCGCACCGAGCCGGCCACGATGCCGATGTCGGTCTTGCCGTCCATCACGGCGCGCACGATTTCGTTGGACAATTTTTCTTGGAGGTCGATGTTCACATCGGGGTGCGTGGCCAGGTAGCGCTTGAGCACCTCGGGCAAAAACTCGCCCAAGGCCGTGGTGTTGGCGTACACGCGCAGGTGGCCTTTGATGCCGCTGGCGTATTCCTGCAGGTCACCGCGCAGGTGTTCGATCTGGCCCAGCACCAGTCGCGCGCGGTGCACAAAGGCTTGGCCCGGCGGCGTGAGCGTCACGCCCTGGCTGTGGCGGTTAAGCAGTTTGGCGCCGATGCTTTCTTCGAGGTTTTTGATGCGCGTGCTGGCCGCAGGCAGCGAGATGAAAGAGGCCTCGGCTCCTTTGGTGAGGCTATTGGCTTCGGCCACCCGCACCATGAGGCGCAAATCCACCAGATCGAAATGAACAGACATGGGGGGATTGTGCCAGTGGGCCAGGAGGCAGCAGCGGCTCGGATGGGACTCCTACGGGGTCAGCAAAATCTGGCGCGCCAGCAGCAGCACAGGCGGTCGACCATCTTGCCGTCCACACTGAACGCGCCGCCGCCTGCCGCCACTTCGGCGACCAGCACGCGACGGGCCCAGTCGCATTCGGCTTCGGTGGGGGCCAGGGCTTGGTGCACGCCGGCCACTTGTGCGGGGTGGATGCACAGCTTGGCCCAAAACCCAAAGCGGCGGCTGCGCTGGGCATCGCGGGCCAACACATCGGCGTCGGTGGTGGCGGTGGTCACGCCGTCCACCGGAGCGGGCAAATGGGCGCGGCGCGAGGCCACCACCATGGCCAGCCGGATGGGGGCGATTTCTGCTTCGTCGGGTCCGCAGATGATGCGCAAATCGGCCTGCAGGTCGATGTGGCCCAAGCCTAAGCGCAACACACCCGAGGCGCGGGCGATGGCGTCCATCTGCCCCACGCCTTCGGCGCTTTCAATCAAGGGCAGCACCGGCACACCGCAGGCCGTGAAGGCATGCTCAAGCTGCTGCGGGTTTTCGGCCTTGGGCAGCATGAGTGCGCCCAGACCTGTCAGGCTGGCCACTGCGGCCAGGTCGGCTTCGTGCCAGGGTGTGCCTACAGGGTTCACGCGCACCAAGAGGCGGGCGCGTTGGTCCGCGTCAAAGTCTGCCCAAGCGCTGAGCAGGGCGCTGCGTGCCGTGTCTTTGGCGTCCAGCGGCACGGCGTCTTCCAGGTCGATGATGACCGCATCGGCACCGCTGGCCAGGGCCTTGGCAAAGCGCTCGGGGCGGTGGCCGGGCACAAACAAAAAGCTGCGCGCCAGCGCCAATGTCGGTGCAAGCGGCGATGGCCGTGAAGGCACGCTCATGGCAGCAGCGGGCCCACCGTGGGCCAACTGGCCACTTGCCAGAGTGCGTCCACACTCTGGCGCATGGCCTCAGGCGTGGCACCGCCGCTGAAGGCCGCCAGGCGCAGGGCTTTGTCGGTGATTTCTTGGCGCGACAAGGTGTTGCCCGGATCGCCCTTGGGCTCGTCCACTCGGCCGTGCAGCACGCGGCCGTCGGTGGTGGTCACCGTCACTTTGCCGATCCAGCGTTTGGGGTAGGCGCTGTCCACTTCGGCGTCCAGCACCATGCTGACTTTGTCGCGCAGGGCCTGTGTTGGCTGGCTCAAAAAGTCGCGGTCAAATTCGGTCAAGCCTGCGTGGCCGTGCTGCGCCACCAGCGCCAGCACCGTGCCCATGGAGAACTTGCTTTGGTGCACGGTGACGGGCCGCACCACAGGGCCGAGCACGTCGATGGCGCCCTGGTGCACATGCGTCACCACTTGGGCCAGATCATCGAGCTTCAAGCCATTCGTCTGCATGACGTGCAGCAGCGCATCGGCCGCCGGGTGCGTGTGGCGGCAGCTGGCGTGGTACTTGAACGAAGTCTCGGCCGTGGCCCAACGTGTACCCAGGCCATCCACCAGGCGGCTGGGGTCGGCATCGGTCGACATGCCCACGGCCATGCCTTGTGGGCCTTCCAGAATTTCGGCTGCGCCCGTGAAACCGTCTTTGGCCAGGTAGGCCGACATCAAACCCGCTGCGGCGGCGTGCGCGGTGTGCAACTGCTTGCTGTCGGCGGCGGTGCGCAAGAATTCCCACAAACCCGCCGACTGCGTGCCCGCCGAGCCGAAGGCGTGCTGCATTTGCTGCGCATTAAGGCCCAACAAATGGCCCACGGCCGCTGCTGCGGCCAGCGTGCCTGCCGTGCCCGTGGTGTGGAACACGCGGTAGTGCGAGCGCCCCAAAAATTCACCCACGCGGATGCCGATTTCGTAGCCCACCACCGAGGCGGCCAGCAGCTGCTTTCCGCTTGCGCCCAAGGCTTGTGCCACCGCCACAGCAGGCGAAAACACCACCGTGGCCGGGTGGAACACCGAGCCGTTGTGCACATCGTCTTGCTCGGCCACATGCGAGGCCGCCGCATTGGCCATGGCCGCCAAATACGGCGTGGTGCGGCCGCGGTTGATGATGACTTCAGAGGGGCCTTGGGTCTGCCCCATGGCCTGCGCAAAGCGGGTGATGCTCTCCACCGGGCGCGAGCCGTGCCCGGCCACGGCCGAGCCGAACCAGTCAACCAACAGGTCTTCGATCTTGCGGACCACCGGCTCGGGAATGTCTTCGAAGCGAAGGCCTGCGGCAAAGGCGGCGAGTTGGGCGGTGTTGGATGACGTGCTGTGTGCCATGGCGGTCTCTTTGTCCTTGGTTTGGGTGGCAGGGTCAGATGGCTTTGTTCGTGCGCAGGGCTTGCACCGCCGCATCGTCCAGACCCAGCTCGCGCAAGATGGCTTCGGTGTGCTCACCCACGGCGGGCACGGGGTCCATGCGGTAGTCGTAACGGTTGTTGCGCCCGGGAGGCAACAGGGCGGGGATGTCGCCTGCAGGCGAGCCCACGCTGTGCCAGCGCTCGCGCGCCTTGAGTTGCGGGTGCGCCCAGACACCCGCCATGTCGTTCATGCGGGCGTTGGCAATTTGCGCCTGGTCCAACCGGGCCTCGACCTCTGGCGTGCTCATGCGGGCGAACATGCCCACGATGAGTTGCTTGAGCTGCGCACGGTTCTCGCTGCGCAAGGCATTGGTGCAAAAGCGCGGATCGTTGGCCAGTGCGGCGTCGCCCAAGACCACGTCACAAAAGACTTTCCACTCGCGCTCATTTTGCAGGCCCAGCATCACGGTGCCACCGTCACCCGCCGCAAACGGGCCATAGGGGTAGATGCTGGCGTGCGAGGCGGCGCTGCGCGGCGGCGGGGTGGCGCCGTCGTGCGCGTAGTACAGCGGGTAGCCCATCCACTCGGCCAGCGCTTCGAGCATGGACATGTCGATGTGGCTGCCCTGACCGGTCTTGCCGCGCAGCAGCAGGGCCGACAGGATGTTGCTGTAGGCGTACATGCCGGCCGCGATGTCGGCGATCGAGTTGCCAGTTTTGGACGGGTCTTCGGGCGTGCCGGTGATCGACAGCATGCCCGCCTCGCTCTGGATCAAGAGGTCATAGGCTTTTTTTGTCGCGGTAGGGGCCGTCTTCGCCGTAACCCGAGATGTCGCACACGATCAACTTCGGGTGCTTGGGACTGAGTGCCTCGAACGACAAACCCATGCGCGCGGCCGCACCAGGCGCGAGGTTTTGCACCAGCACATCGGCACTTTGCAACAAGCTGCTCAGCACGGCCATGGCGTCGGGGTTTTTGAGGTCGAGCGTGAGGCTCTCTTTGGAGCGGTTGGTCCACACAAAGTGCGAAGACTGGCCACGCACCGCGTGTCTAGGCCCGCGCAAAGTCGCCCGCGCCGGGGCGTTCGATCTTGATGACGCGTGCGCCCAGATCGGCCAGTTGGCGGGTGCAAAAGGGCGCAGCGATCGCGTGTTCGAGAGAGACGACGGTGATGCCGTCCAGAGGTCTTGGCGCAGTCATGTCGGAAGTGTCAGAAGGAACGGGGCAAGCCGGAGGATGTGCTCGGCCACGTAGCTGAAAATCATGTTGGTCGAGACCGGTGCGACTTGGTACAAGCGCGTCTCACGGAACTTGCGTTCGATGTCGTATTCACACGCAAAGCCAAAGCCGCCGTGCGTTTGCAGGCAGACGTTGGCCGCTTCCCAGCTGGCCTTGGCCGCGAGGTACTTGGCCATGTTGGCTTCGGCCCCAGCGTTTTGCATGGCGTCGATTTTTTCGCAGGCCTTCCAACGCATCAGGTTGGCGGCTTCGAGTTCAATGAAGGCGTCGGCAATCGGGAACTGCACACCCTGGTTTTGGCCAATCGGGCGGCCAAACACCACACGGTCTTTGGCGTATTTCGTGGCGCGGTCGATGAACCAGTAACCGTCGCCAATGCACTCGGCGGCGATCAGCACGCGCTCGGCGTTCAGGCCGTCGAGCAAGGTCTTGAAGCCTTTGCCTTCTTCGCCCAAGAGCGCGTCTTCGGGGATTTCGAGGTTGTCAAAAAACAGCTCGTTGGTCTCGTGGTTGACCATGTTCAAGATGGGGCGCACCGTGAGGCCATTGCCAATGGCTTGCTTCAGGTCGATCAAGAAGCACGACAAACCTTCGGAGCGCTTGGTGACCTGGTCGGCGGGTGTGGTGCGGGCCAACAAGATCATCAGGTCGCTGTGCTGGATGCGCGAGATCCAAACCTTTTGGCCATTGATCACCCAGCGGCCATCTTTTTTGACGGCGGTGGTTTTGAGCTTGGTCGTGTCGCTGCCGGTGGTGGGTTCGGTCACGCCCATGGACTGGATGCGCAACTCGCCCGTGGCGATCTTGGGCAAGAGCGTGTTTTTCTGCGCGTCAGACCCGCTGCGCACGATGGAGTTCATCACGTACATCTGGCCGTGGCACGCGCCCGAGTTGCCACCCGAGCGGTTGATCTCTTCCATGATGACCGAGGCCTCGGCCATGGACAGGCCCGAGCCGCCGTATTCCTGCGGGATCAGCGCGGCCATCCAACCGGCTTTGGTGAGGGCATCGACAAACTCTTCGGGGTAGCCGCGTTTTTCGTCGACCTTGCGGTGGTACTCGTCAGGGAACTGGGCGCACAGGGCGCGCACGGCGTCGCGGATGTCTTGGTATTGATCGGGTGAGGTGTGCATGGGTTTTGTATCGGTGAAAAGTTTCAGGCCAAAAATGTCAGGCCAAGGTGGCTTGCGCTTGCATGGTGAGCCAGCCTTCGTGGTCGCAAGCCCACAGCTCAATGGTTTTCCCATCGGCAGACGGGCGGCCGTTCAGGCGGAAAGGGTGCAGGTCAAAAGTAGGGCGCACGGCGCGGAACTGAAACGATGCCAAGCGCGCACCGGGCACTTGCCTGCGCACCAAATCCACCAGCAAAGTGGCAATGAGCGGGCCGTGCACGATGAGTCCGGGGTAGCCTTCTTCTTGTGTGACGTAGCTGCGGTCGTAGTGGATGCGGTGGCCGTTGAAGGTGAGCGCCGAATAGCGGAACAACGACACCGGGTCGGGCACAAACCCGCGTTGCCAGGGGGCGTCGGTATCGGCGGCGGTGGGCGGCACTTCGGGGGCACCCGGCACAGCCGCAGAGCGGTACACGATGTCGTGGGTTTCGGTCAGGCACAGGCCTTGGGCGTTGCTGAAGGCGTGCTCGACTTCGACAAACAACAGGTCGCCCGTGCGGCCGGACTTGTGTTTGACCGAGGCGATGCGCGAATGCTTTTGCGCTGCGTCGCCCACACGCAGTGGGTTGTTGGTTTGCCACTGCAAGCGGCCGCAGCCCACATGCGCCTTGGCAAGGGCACGGGCGGCAAAAAGCCCCCACGCAAGGGGTGGCCGTCGGGCCCGATCTGGCTTTGTGGGGCTTGCGGCAAAAAG
>JACDQO010000018.1 GCA_015657605.1 Limnohabitans sp.
AAGGCTAAGGTTCTACCATTAAACTACTCCCGCACTGATTGAACCGCACGAGTGAATGCGGCGCCAATGCTTGGAAACCATTTCCAATTGCTCAAATCAAGCCGGCTTTCGCCAGTTTGCTGGTGGAGGAGACTGGATTCGAACCAGTGTAGGCGTAAGCCAACAGATTTACAGTCTGCCCCCTTTAGCCACTCGGGCACCCCTCCAGAAGCGAGTCTTAGATTATGCCATCTTTTGCGGCAGAGCGCAAGTTGGCACTGAACTTTTCACCAGGCGATGGGTTTTCTGCCGGTTTGGGCCGCAAAAAGCTGGGCGATTGCGAAATGCCCGCAACCGATAAAAGGCAAGGGCGGGCGCAAAGCGGACAGTGGCGAGGGGTGATTGGCCTCAAGGATCAAATGCCGAGATGACCCCGCCACGGCTTCCACGATTTTTTTCTTGGCCTGCGCGTGCGCGCCCCACAACATGAACACAACAGGCTTGGGGCTTTGGGCCACAGCGGTGACCAGGGCATCGGTTAGCACCTCCCAGCCCCAGCCGGCGTGGCTGCCGGCCTGTCCCGCCTCCACTGTCAAGCAGGTGTTGAGCAGCAAAACACCCTGCTGAGCCCATCGTACCAAGGACCCATCGGCGGGAGTTGGCACCCCAAGGCTTTGCTGAAGCTCCTTGAAGATATTGCGCAAACTGGGCGGGATGCGCACCCCGTGGTCGCCACAAAGGCCAAGCCATGCGCCTGACCCGGGCCATGGTAGGGGTCTTGACCCAATATGACGACGCCGACTTGGTCCAGGGGTGTCAAGCTCAGCGCTTTGAATGGATCGGGCGGGTAAATGGTTTGTCCCGCCGACAAAGCCTCGTTGAGGCGCAAGGACAAAGCCCGCCCCGACTCACTGTTCAATAAGTCTTGCACGAGTGGGGCCCAGCCCGCATCCAAGGCCGACAGGTCTGGCGGCCAGCTTGCCAATCGGTTGACCCCCAAGGGGGCATCGCCCCAATCCAGCGATTGTTGGGCCAGCTGAGATGACATCAGGCAAAGAGCTTGGCCAAAGCCTCACCCGGCTCGTCCGCCCGCATGAAGGCCTCGCCCACCAAAAAGGCATGGACCTTGGCCTCGCGCATGCGGCGAACATCGTCTGGTGTTTGAATCCCGCTTTCGGTGATCAACAGGCGATCAGCAGGCACGTCGGGCAACATGTCCAAAGTGGTCTGCAGTGAAACCTCGAAGGTTTTCAGGTTGCGGTTGTTGATGCCGACAAGACGGGTTTTGAGTTTCAGCGCTCGGTCCAGTTCGGCGCGGTCATGCACTTCAACCAAGACCGCCATGTCCAAGCTGCGGGCCACGGCCTCCATGTCGGCCATCTGGGCATCGTCCAAGCAAGCTGCGATGAGCAAAACCGCATCGGCCCCCATGGCTCTGGCTTCATAGATTTGATAAGCATCGATCATGAAGTCTTTGCGCAAGACCGGCAGGTCACAACTGGCACGCGCCTGCTTGAGGAAATCGACGCTGCCCTGGAAAACTGCTTGTCGGTCAGCACCGACAGGCTCGCTGCGCCGAATTCGGCATAGCTCTGGGCGATGTCGGCCGGAATGAACTCGGCCCGCAAAACACCTTTGGAGGGGCTGGCTTTTTTGATTTCCGCAATCACCGCCGCTTGACCCGCAGCGATCTTGGCACGCATGGCGCCCTCAAAGTCTCGCGTGAGGACACGGCTTTCGGCATCGGCCCGCACCACATCCAAGGGCTTGTGCCGGAGAGAGGCGGCCACTTCTTCGCGCTTGACCGCCACAATTTTGTCCAAGATGTCCGTCATGTCTTTTCTTTCTGTCTGGGGTCTGAGGCGCCGAGGGTCTGAATGGAAGCTGGCCTCAAGCCGCTCTTTGTCCAAAGGCCACAAATTGCGCCAGCTTGGCCTTGGCGGCGCCCGATTCGATGGCCACCCTGGCGCGGTCCAGGCCGTCTGCGATGCTGCTGGCCACATTGGCCGCGTACAAGGCAGCGCCCGCATTGATCATGACAATGTCGCGCGCTGCGCCGGGCTGATTGTCCAGCACCCCACGCAACATGGCCATCGACTCCTCGGGCGTGTCCACTTTCAAGGCACGGTTGCTGGACATGGTCAGGCCAAAGTCTTCGGGGTGGATTTCGTATTCGGTGATCTGGCCATTTTTGAGCTCGCCCACCAAAGTGGCTGCGCCCAAGCTGATCTCGTCCATGCCGTCGCGGCCGTACACCACCACCGCGTGCTCGGCCCCCAAGCGTTGCAGGGCGCGAACCTGAATGCCCACCAGGTCGGAGTGGAACACGCCCATCAAGATGTTGGGCGCGCTGGCAGGATTGGTCAGGGGTCCGAGGATGTTGAACATGGTGCGCACACCCAGCTCTTTGCGCACAGGGGCCACGTTTTTCATGGCCGGGTGGTGGTTGGGCGCAAACATGAAACCAATGCCCACCTCTTCAATCGAGCGCGCAATCTGCTCTGGCGACAAATGGATGTTGCCGCCCAAAGCCTCCACCACATCGGCGCTGCCGGACTTGCTGCTCACGCTGCGCCCGCCATGCTTGGCGGTTTTGGCACCCGCCGCTGCGGCCACGAACATGGCGCATGTCGAAATGTTGAAGGTGTGCGCACCATCGCCACCTGTGCCGACGATGTCGACCAGATGCCGCGGGTCGGCCACATGCACCTTGGTGGAAAACTCTCGCATCACCTGCGCAGCAGCCGTGATCTCACCAATCGTTTCTTTTTTCACGCGCAATCCCGTGAGCAGCGAAGCCATCATGACGGGTGACAACTCACCATTCATGATCATGCGCATGATGTGCAGCATCTCGTCATGGAAAATTTCGCGGTGCTCGATGGTGCGCTGCAGTGCTTCTTGAGGGGTGATGGGCATGACGTCGTCCTAAGGGAGATAGATTTTCAGTAGATACCTGAGGCGGATGATCCTGCGGCCTGGCTTGTCGATGGCTGGGCCATGAAGCGGCGAATGCAAGCGATGGCAAAGTCGACGCCTGCAGCGTCCACATCCAGGTGCGTGACAAAACGCAGACCGATCAAACCCGTGGCCAAAACACCCTGGGCTTTGAGTTCGGCCAACAAGGCGGGGCCTCGGCCATCGGCCACGTCCACAAACACGATGTTGGTTTGCGCAGAACGCACGCTCAGGCCCGGCAGGCCTTGCAAGCCCTGCGCCAGTCGCTGCGCCAGCGCATGGTCATCGGCCAATCGGTCGATGTGGTGATCCAAGGCGTGCAAAGCACCAGCGGCCAACAAGCCAGACTGTCGCATGCCGCCGCCCAAGACCTTGCGCCAACGCAGGGCCTTGGCAATCAGTTCACGTGAGCCACACAAAGCCGAGCCCACGGGTGCGCCCAAGCCCTTGCTGAAACACACGGACACACTGTCGAAGTGGTCGACGATGCGGCGCACGCTGGCCGTGACCGATCCACCTTCGGCCTGTGCCACGGCGGCATTGAACAGTCGTGCGCCATCCAGATGCACGGCCAAGCCATGCTTGCGTGCCAAGCCTGTGGCTTGCGCCAGGTAGTCTTGCGACATGGGGTGGCCGTTCCAGGTGTTTTCCAGCGCCAGCAGACGGGTGCGGGCAAAGTGGCAATCGTTGGGCTTGATGGCTGCCGCGATGTCGGCCAGTGCCATTTCCCCCAAAGCGTTTTGGGTCAGCGGCTGCGGCTGGATGCTGCCCAGCACGGCCGCGCCCCCACCCTCATAGCGGTAGGTGTGGGCGTTTTGCCCCACGATGTACTCGTCGCCACGCTCGCAATGCGCCATCAAGGCACACAGATTGCTCTGCGTCCCAGTGGGCATGAACAGCGCCGCCTCTTTGCCGGTGATTTGCGCGATCCGTTCTTGCAAGGCGTTGACCGTGGGGTCATCGCCAAACACATCGTCGCCCAAAGGGGCGCGCAACATGGCTTCACGCATGGCTGCGGTGGGCTGCGTCACGGTGTCGCTGCGCAAATCAATCATGGCCGCTCCAGAAAGTTCTTGAGCATGGCATGGCCATGCTCGGTGAGGATGGATTCGGGGTGGAACTGCACACCTTCGATGTCGAGCTCGTTGTGGCGCACGCCCATGATCTCGCCGTCATCGGTCCAGGCGGTGACTGTCAGGCAGGGCGGGCAAGTGGCACGCTCAATGGCCAAGGAGTGGTAGCGGTTGACGGTGAACTGTTGGGGCAGGCCCGCGAACACGCCTTCTTGCGTGGTGGTGATGACACTGGTCTTGCCGTGCATCAATTCTTGAGCCCGAACGATCTTGCCGGCAAAGGCCGCGCCAATGCTCTGGTGCCCGAGGCACACACCCAAAATGGGCAGCTTGCCTGCGAAATGTTGAATCGCAGACACCGAAATGCCCGCCTCGGCTGGCGAACATGGGCCGGGTGAAATCACCAAGCGGTCAGGCTGGCGGGCCGCAATGCCTTCCAGGGTGATTTCGTCATTGCGAAACACCTCGACCTCCGCGCCCAGCTCGCCAAAGTACTGCACGATGTTGAAGGTGAACGAGTCGTAGTTGTCGACCATCAGGAGTTTGATTTTTTTCGCCATGATCACTCCAAACCTTCTTCGACCAATTCGCTGGCCCGCAGCAAGGCACGCGCCTTGTGCTCGGTTTCACGCCACTCCATCTCGGGCACCGAATCGGCCACCACCCCGGCGGCAGCCTGCACATACAGGGTCTGGTCCTTGATGACGGCGGTGCGGATGGCAATCGCCACGTCCATGTCACCGGCATAGCTGATGTAACCGCAAGCGCCGCCATAAATGCCGCGCTTGACCGGCTCGAACTGGTCGATCAACTCCATGGCGTGCACCTTGGGCGCACCTGTCAGGGTGCCCGCCGGGAAAGTGGCTTTGAGCACGTCCATGTTGCTCATGCCTTGGTTCAGCAGACCTTCAACGTTGCTCACGATGTGCATCACATGGCTGTAGCGCTCGACCACAAAAGCCTCGGTCACCTTGACGGAACCTATCTGGGCGATGCGGCCAATGTCGTTGCGCGCCAAGTCGATCAACATCACATGCTCGGCCCGCTCTTTAGGGTCGTTGATCAAGTCTTGCTCAGCCGCCTTGTCTTTTTCGGGCGTCGCGCCGCGTGGGCGTGTGCCCGCCAAGGGGCGGATGATGACTTTGGCGCCCTCTTCGGTAAGTTCTTGGCGGACCAAAATTTCGGGGCTGGCCCCGACGAC
>JACDQO010000140.1 GCA_015657605.1 Limnohabitans sp.
CAGCACTTTTTCGACATAGTCGCCCGTGCCCAGTCCCAGACTGGTTTGCTTTTTGAGCATGGTGACAAACTCGTCCAGCACGATGTTCACCGCTTCTTGCGACAAATCAGACACCGACACCATGGCGGCGCCCAGGGCCTGAACCTCTTTCGGGTTCATGAAGCGAATGATTTCAGAAGCCTGTTGCTCGCCCAACAAAAGCATCAAAACAGCGGCACGCTGGGTGCTGGTCAGTTCGGCCAGCTCCTGCGCCAACTCCTGGGTCATCGAGATCTCAGGCGTGTCGGTCGCGGGGTCGGGTGATTTGGCGTCTTTGGCCTTGTCGGCTTTGGCGTCTTTGTCGTCGGGTTTTTGGTGGCCATGTTGATTTACCTCGACTTGTTCAATTGACTTTGACCATGCTCTTGAGCACATTGGCCACACGGCCCGAATCCTCGGCCACCAGCATGCGAATGAGGGCGACTTTGTCATCATAGGTGTTGGCAGTGTCCAGCATGTCCATCGAGATGCTCGATTTCTTCGGTTTCAACTTGGCCTTGATTTCCTCCAGGCTCTCGCCTTCGCCGATCTGGATCATCCGCATGTCGTCGGCGCTCAATTCGCCATCGGCCAAACCAACTTTGCCACCGGCTTCTGCCTCAGCTTGGTTGTTGTAGAGATTGCGCATCACTGGACGAACCACGATCATCAAAAAGACAATGAAACTGGTGGCGATCAAGGCACTGGTGATGCCGGACTGGACCATGTCCTCCAGGTACCAAGGAATCGTCTCCAGTGGAGCAGGGGCCTCAAACTTGGCGGGCACCACCGTCACGATGTCGCCACGGCTTGGGTCAAAGCCCACCACACCACGCACCACTTGCTGCATTTGCTCCAGCTCTTGCGGGGTGAAGGGCACGCTCTTGGGTGCCTTGGGGTCGGTTGATTTTTCGGTCACTGGGCGCTCGTTCACCAGCACCGCCACGCTCACCTTCATCACGCCACCGCTGGCACTGCGCACATGGCGCACCGTCCGGTCAATTTCAAAATTGCGCGTCGAACGGCTGCTGAGCTTGCCCGTTGAATCGGATTGACCTTTGGCCCCATCGACTTGGGTGTTGTTGGTGGTGGTCGGGTCGGGCGGTGGTGTATTGGACAAAGCGCCAGGAACACCTTCGGCCGACTTGCTGGCCGAGCGGTCTTCGGCCAAGACCTCAGAGCGGGTGCGAGGCCCTTTTTCGCGGTTGTCAAAGTCTTCGGTGGTGCTTTCCGTCTGGGTGAAATCCAGCGTCAGGTTCACTTGCGAGCGCACATTGCCCTCACCCAGCATGGGCGACAGGATTTGCATGATCCGGTTGCGGTAAACCTCTTCCAGGTGCTGCTTGTGCTGCTCTTGCGCCGAAGTCAAACCCAGCTTTTTGTTCGGTCGACGACTCGGTCATCAGTTTGCCCACCGTGTCCACCACGGTCACATGGTCAGGCGCTAAATAGGGCACGCTGGACGACACCAAATGAACAATCGCCTGCACTTGCGAGGCCGAGACTGCGCGGCCCGGGTAGGGCGCCAGCACCACCGAAGCCTTGGGCGGCGTGCGGTCGCGTACAAAAACGCTTTGCTTGGGCGTGGCCAGGTGCACGCGTGCGCTTTGCACCGTGCCAATTTGCATGATGCTGCGGGCCAGCTCTTGTTCCAAAGCCGTGTTGATCTTGACCTGCTCCATCAACTGGCTGGTCGTCATGGACGATTGGTCCTTCAGGCCCTCCATGCCGGTGGTGCCGGCCTTGGGCAAGCCCTGCGAGGCCAACAAAATGCGTGCCTCGTGAAAGCGGTTGGTCGGGACGGTCAACTGGCCAGTGGCAGGGTCAATTTTGGGTTTGAAGTCGGCGTTTTTCAGCGACTCATAAGCGGCCTGTTGGTCGGCCTCTTGCAAGCCGGGCATCACAGGGCGGTAGGGGGTGGACTGCATCCAGGCATACGCCAACAAAAACACCACCAACACGGCCAACATCAAGATCAGTGGCAACACCTTGCGCACAGAGGGCTGATTCAGCACTTTGCTGAAGGTGTCAGACAAGCCGATGTTCTGCCATACATTCAAGCCATTGCTGGCGGCTGCGTTGGGCGTTGTGCCGGGGGCCGTGGTCAAAGCCATGCTGCCACTGGCATTGTCGCCAGGGTTGTTGGCCGGGGCCATTTCAGACCCGGTGGGCATGGTCATCATGCCGGTGTTCATCGATGCGGTCGCTGTAGCCATGGTGTGTTCTCTTTATTTCTATCAGACCGGCATGTTCAAAATGTCTTCGTAGGCCTTCAACACTTTGTTGCGCACCTGCAAAGTGGCTTCAAAGGCCAAAGACGACTTTTGCATGCCCAGCACCACATCGGTCAAGGCAATGTCTTCACCCCGGTCATAGGCGGCCCGCATGTTGGACGACTTCACCTGCACCTCGTTGACCTGGCTGAGAGCACCTGAAACAAAGCTTCCAAATCCGGGTTTGCCGACTTCGTTTGACGGGTTTTTGGCTTCAAGGCCCTGCAATGACGAAGCCTGCGCCTGGTGGGTGCGCAGGGTTTGCAACATCGACTGGATGCTGGCTGGAGAGATGGCTTTTTCAATCATCGGGTGTCCCTTCAGCAGGCTGCGGCCATGTTCATGCCGTGTTCACGCAGTTGCGCCATCTTGTAGCGCAGGGTGCGGGGGCTGATCCCCAAGCGCTTGGCGGCTTCTGTTTTGCTGGGTGTGCTGGCCAGCGTGGCCATGATCACTTGGTGTTCATTCAGGCGCACCGCGCTTTGCAAGTCGACCGGGGCCTCTGCAGGCGTGGGCGCTTGGGCCACTGGAGACAACATGTTTTCGGGGTTGGTCGGCAAAGCCGCAGCTGCGGCCTCTGGCCATGCAGTTGCGCCCGCTTCGAGTTCGGATACGCCCAAAGAAGCCTGTTCTTTCGGCGTCGCCATGCTGTGTGTCAACCAATCGTCAAACATCAGGTGTGCTGGTGTGATGTGGTGGTCTGTGCACAAACCACGCGCGGCGCATCACGTTTTCAAGCTCGCGCACATTGCCGGGCCAGGGGTATTGCAGCAGCATCTGCTGCGCCTGCGGGTGTAAGCGCCAGGGGTGTGCAGCTTGTTGCATCAGGCTTTGCATGGCCAGCGGGATGATGTCGCCTGGCCGCTCGCGCAAGGGCTGCAAACGCATGCGGAAAGTGGCAATGCGGTAGTACAAATCTTCGCGAAACTCGCGCTCTGCAATGGCTTGCTTCAAGTCCTTGTTGGTGGCGGCCACGATGCGCACATTCAACTGGATTACGCTTTGGCCACCCAGGCGCGTCAGTTGGCGCTCTTGCAACACGCGCAGCAATTTGCTTTGCAGGTGCATCGGCATCTCGCCGATTTCGTCCAAAAACAAAGTGCCGCCTTGGGCTTGTTCAAACAAACCCTTTTGCTCACGGTGCGCCCCGGTAAAGGCGCCTTTTTCGTGGCCAAACAGCATGTCTTCGATCAGGTTTTCGGGCATGGCTGCACAGTTCAGCGCCACAAAGGGGCCCCGTGCGCGGGCTGAAGCTTCGTGCAGCACGCGTGCCATCACTTCTTTGCCGGAACCCGTTGGCCCGACCAGCAGGGCTGTTACATCGGCCTGTGCTACTTTTTTGGCCAAAGCCAGCAAATGTTGGCTGGCCGGGTCCACGAAGACCACGTTGCGGATCGGTTGCACGATTGGGCGAGCGGTGTGCGTGCTCAGGTGTGAGTGAAGACGTAACCAGGAAGCGCTGCGCGCATCGTCTGCTGCCAAAACCGCTGAGGCCCCGTTCTGACTGGCTTCGACAGCCAGTTCGAGCTCTTGACGCTCAACCCTCACCACCACGGGCGTGGCCAGCCCGCCTCTTGCAACAGTTGCTGAACCGCCTTGAGTCGGCTGACGTCCGTTCCCAAATGCAACACCACCATGGCTGCGTCGGTCGCGTGCGACACCAGAGCTTCAAGTGTGTTGACCGGCATCAAAGCCCAGCCACTGGCGTGCAGGGCTTGGCTGTGCTCGGGGCTCAGAGATTTTTCAGGGTCTAGCCAGAGGGCCAGAGGGGCAGATGCAGCAGTTGGCTTCACGTTGTGGCCTCACATTTGATTTATATGAGTTAAGCAAAACCTGTGCCATAGTTTTTGTCATTTAAAAATGACGATAATTCAATATAAAGAATACTTTATTATTTTTATCTATTTGCCAACTTATCGAGAAGCCTTGACGAAAGATTGACAGTTCTGCGGGAATCAACTTGTTTGTTGCGCGATGGATAAACGGCAATCAGCTGTTCAAGGTGGACGGCTTGGCTTCAAAAACACGGCAAAAATGACCATCGGCCCGCAAAACCTCCAGCGCAGGTAAGACCCTGGACTGAAAGCCCATGGTTCGGCAGGCGTAAGGGGTGCTGGGGTTGTGGCTGACGGCGAAATGCCGGCATTGCCAGCAATTGGGACCACGCTGTGGAGAATTGTTGTTCGAGGTGATCAAAGGACTTTTGACCCGGAGCCTTGACTCAGTGGGTTTCAGACAGATGTCTTGAGATCAAGAACGCATGCTCTCAATGGGCATCAAGCTTGCAGCAACTTCAGAACAGACTGCTGGTCCATGTTGGCTTGGGCCAAAACAGCGGTGGCGGCTTGCTGAATGATTTGTGTTTTTGCCAAATCACTGCTTGCTTTCGCGTAATCGGCATCCAGAATTCGGCTTCTTGACTCGGTTGTATTCAGAGAGACGTTGGTCAGGTTATCGCCCGCATAGTTCAAACGATTGACCACTGCGCCAAACGTTGCCCGTTCGTCGTTGATGCGGTTCATCGCTATGTCAATGCGTGCAATTGCGGTGCTGGAATTTGCGGCTGAGGTGATGCTGGTGTCATGGAGTTTGGCGTCCCCGCTGAACACTTTGGTGGCCACATCTGCGGCTGCTGTGTCAGCGACTCCAGCAGATGTCATGGGAATGGAAAAGTCCTTGAACTGAGCACTGATGGTTTGATTGGAGTTTGAACCGACCTGAAATTTGACATTCCTCAATTCATTACCTGCTGTAGCAGGTGCAGCCACTGTTCCACCAGTGCCAATTGCGCCTGAACCGGTGGTTGTGTTGTTCAGAATGGTCATGCCGTTCCACTGCGCGTTTTGAGAGACTCGGTTGATCTCCTGGATCAATTGACTGTACTCAAGATTGAGCGACGTGCGATCAGAACTTGTATAGGTGTCGTTGGCAGCTTGTACAGCCAATTCACGCATCCGTTGCAGCATGTTGGTCACTTCAATCAGTGCGCCTTCAGCGGTCTGTAACAAAGAAATACCGTCATTGGCGTTTCGCACGGCCTGATCAAGACCTTTGACCTGCGCAGTCATCCGAGACGAAATTGCCAACCCTGCGGCATCATCCGCGGCACTGTTGATCCGCTTGCCCGTGGACAATTGCTCCATGGCTGCAGCGACAGATTTGCTGTTGGCATTCAAAGCAGTTTGAGAGACCAAAGATTTGATATTGGTATTGATAACGGACATGAGTGAAGCTCCTGGCGAAAGTTGTCGCTGTCGAAAATCCGTCGACCTGTTGTAGTCTCAGATTGATACGATGAACAAAGCAAACCTTGTGCCAGTTTTTAAATTCTTATTTCTGTTCAAGAAGGCTCAGCACAGATCTGGGCAATTCATTGGCTTGTGCGATCACCGCGGTGGTGGCTTCTTGCAGTATTTTTTGCGCCGAAAGGCGTGCCGCTTCGATGGCGTAATCTGCGTCCATGATGCGAGAGCGTGATGAAGATGACTGGGTCTTCATCTCTTGTAAATTGTCAGAAGCACTGGCAAAACGTGACATCCAAGCGCCGTACTTCACAGCGTATTCATTGACCAGGTTCATGGCAGCATCGAGTTTGCTCAGCGCTGAGTTGGCTGCGCTGATCGTTTGAATATGGCTGTTTGCAGTCCCTAGGGTGAGCGTATCTGCGGGAGTGGCTGTCATCGTCAGGCTTTGTGGCGCCTGTCCAATCGGTGATGACAGAACAATGGCAGTGTCTTCGCTGTAAGGGTCATTTGTTGGGGCCACCACGGGGGGCTCTGTCCAAGTTCCATTCGCGCTGAATGATCCATTGCCAATGACCATGACCACCAAGTTTTCTGTCACGGTGTCGATGGTGACTTTTTCAAGGTTGCGGCCGCTTGAATGGCCATCACCGCTGTAACCGAGCGTCATGCCGTTGTAGTTGTTGACTATGGGCAGCGTGATGGTGTCGTAGCCGGACGCAGGCGGCAATAAACTGCCGTCGTAGCTGGCACCGGCAACAAATGCATTGTTGGCATTCATGATTTGACTGTTGGCGCTGGCAGCCGATGTGATGCCTTTGGCCGACCAAACAGGATCGGTGCTGCTGAGAATGGCGCTTCCCAGAAGGTGTTTCCCATCGGTTGTGAAATTGACATCGTCGTCTGCGCCAAACGAATCCAGATTGATGGTGACGTTACTGAACCCCTTCGGTATGTAGCCAAGAGACGCCAATCCCGAGCTGAAGGTCCTGTTGGATGATGTCAATACCGAGTTGATCGGGGATGTGTTTCCGATAGGAACAGGCGCAACGGTGGGCGTGGGCTTGAGCGGTGCCAGCGGTGTGCGTTCAAACACCTTGGAGTGCACGGAGATACGGTCAATCTCGTTGTTGAGTGCCTGATATTCTTTGTCCAGTGCTGCTCGATCCGATCCAGCCAAAGTGTCGGTTGCTGCCTGAACTGCCAGTTCACGCATGCGCTGCAAAAGACCCGAAATGCTTTGTAGCCCACCAGAGGCCACCTGTGCCAAGCTGATGCCGTTGGAGATGTCCTGAATCAAACGACCAGAAACAGTGATGCTCGTCGCCATTCGGGCGCCAATCGCCAAACCTGCTGCATCGTCTTGGGCTGAATTGACCCTTGCGCCTGTAGACAAGCGCATCATGGATTGAGCGTTCAATCGGCTGGCGCTGTGTTGGGCTGTCTGCGCAACCAGCGAGGTGATGTTCGTGTTGAGGACGGTCACAGGTATTGCTTTTTGACAAGAACAAAGCAGCCCTATGCCTGGTCACGGGCTCAAGTCATTTGAGTTTCAACGGATGGCTCAATCAGGGCATTCACTGAAGCCAGTTCTTCCTGAATCATTTGATCGTCAGGAAACCTTGTGGCTGCAAAATCCAGAACGACCCAGGCATCGTCTAGCTTGTTTTGGCAGCGCGCAACGCGGGCAAGATGCAGCCAGGTTTGCGCTGTGGTGTTGGGGCTTTGAACTTCGACCAGTTGAATCAGCAATTCTTCTGCTCGCGCCCAATCTTGCAAAACCTCTGCGAGCAGGCAACTGATGACGAGCAAATCTTCGCTGTTGGGGTTCAAAGCCAAAGCCGCTTCACAGATG
>JACDQO010000141.1 GCA_015657605.1 Limnohabitans sp.
GCTTCATGCAGTTCCAGAAGAAGGTGTGGTTCCAGATCTGGGCCGAGTTGTTGTACACGCCGCCGCTGGACTTCTTGATGATCTCTTCGAGGGACATGCTCTCGAATTCAGTGCCTTTTTGCAGGTTGTTCAGGTTCACAACATAAGCGTTGTGGTGCTTGCCGTGGTGAAACTCCAGGGTTTCCTGGCTGTAGTGAGGGGCCAAAGCGTCGATCGCGTAAGGCAGTGCGGGCAAGGTGTGTTCCATGTGGGGTCCTTTTTTGTTGCAGGTTGAAAAATGTTTGACGCATTTTAGGGGAGCGCGATGCCCCTTACCGTATTCAGGGTCACTCATGAGCCATGCCAGGGTGGTGATCTGAAAGGCATCGCCTTGACGAGGTGAGGCCCAATGACCCACAGCCGTTGTGGGCCGGGGCTTGGGCCCCGATTTTGGGTACTCCCTCATGAGGTGCACAGGCTCCCGCCCACGACGGCTTGGCTTTTTAATAAAAACTCAAGGGGCCACGGTCAGCGGCACATCCCCATCTGCCAAAGTCGCTCGAACCGCTTGGCCCGGTTGAAACTGCGCGGCATGGGTCAAAGCCTGCCCGTTGTCGTCACTCAGCCAGGCATAACCACGCTCCAACACCCGGTGTGGGTCCACAGACGACAAGCGCAAAGCAGCGCGCTCCAGTCGCTGCGCGCGTTGCGGCACCTGCTGAGCCCGGTTGAAACCCAAACGGTCATTCAGTCGATCCAATTTGTGACCACTGCCCGTCAAATCACTTTGCACACCAGCCTGCAAACGGTGCCCCAGTTGATCGAGCCACTGCCGGTGCTGGCCCAGCAGCGCTTGTGGGCGGCTCAAACGGGCCGCGATCGTGCTCAGGCGCTGTACCTGTCGGTCTTGCTGGCGCGCCAGCCCCACGCCCAAACGAGCGGCCACACTGTCCAAAGCTTGGGCCTGTCTGTCTTGCTGGCGCAGCAGCCCCCGGGTCAATCGGTGTTCCAGCACGCTCAAGGACTCCAGCCCTACAGCCCGATCGGTCGCGGCCATCTCGGCAGCCGCTGTGGGCGTGGGCGCACGCACATCGGCCACAAAATCTGCGATGGTGAAGTCGGTCTCGTGACCCACGCCGCAAATGAGCGGCACTGGACTTTGGGCAATCACCCGGGCCAAGTTTTCATCGTTGAAGGACCAAAGGTCTTCCATGGAGCCCCCACCGCGCACCAACAAAATCACATCCACAGGCGGGCAGAGCGGGTTGTCTTCGGCCGTGAAGGCATACAGACTTTGAAGGGCTTGCGCCAAGGTGGCCGCTGCACCTGCCCCTTGCACCAAGGCCGGCGCCATCAGCACGGGGATGTGAGGCACACGCCGCTGCAAGGCGGTCATCACGTCGTGCCAAGCGGCAGCACCCAAAGACGTCACCACGCCAATCGCTCGGGGCTGAACAGGTGCAGCCCGTTTGTGCGCCGGGTCAAACAAGCCCTCGGCTTCAAGTTTGGCCTTGAGACGCAAAAACTGTTCAAACAACGCGCCCTGCCCCGCCCGCTCCATGGACTCGACAATCAACTGCAGGTCACCCCGAGCCTCGTACACACCCAAACGGCCCCTGACCTCGACCAGTTCACCATCGCGAGGGGCAAAGTCCATCAAACTGGCAGCACGCCGAAACATGGCGCAGCGAATCTGCCCCGTGGCGTCCTTGATCGAAAAATAGCAATGCCCACTGGATGCGCGCGAGAAGCCCGAAATCTCGCCACGCACGCTGACAGGATTGAATTGCCCATCCAAGGCATCAGCAACGGCGCGGCACAGCGCTGAAACTGTCCATGCGCGCGGCTTCAAATCGATCAATTCAGACATGGGCTTGAGCAAGGATGGGGGTTTGAGAGAGGTTTAAAGCGCAAAACAAGGCGGGACGCTGCAGAGTACTCCACAAGCACCGCCAACTGTGTAGTTTCGGTACATTTTTCAAAAGACTTGCTAAACGACGCACGCAAACCATTGATTTCATTGAGAATGTTAATTTTTAGGGTGTGAATTTCAGTGCAATGCGCCATACCAGAGTATTCAAAATCGAGTGCAAGGAAAAAGTTTTTCACAAAGTTATCCACAGAAAGCCAAGCCCCATGAGATCTGGCACGAGGAATCAGGACCTTGTGGAGTGGCTTCACCGATAATCGGTTCCCAATATGCCTTTGACACCCTTCAAAACCTCGCCAAAGGGCTTTTTTCATGTCTGTGATTTTTCACATTTTATGAACCCAACGCGCTGGGGGTGTCATGTCACTGAAGCACTGCTTGCATCAGCACTTGCCAAAGGTCTGGCAATCGCGCAACGGCTTGGCCAGCATGCTCAGCCCTTTGTCCCTGCTTTTCGGAGGTCTGGTGGCGGCTCGACAGGGTCTGTACCGCTGCGGCTTGTTGCCAAGCGTCCGTTTGCCGGTGCCCGTGCTGGTGGTCGGCAATGTGGTGGCCGGTGGCGCAGGCAAGACCCCGTTGACCATCGCCATCGTCCAGCATCTATTGACCCAAGGTTGGCGCCCCGGCGTCATATCTCGGGGGCACGGCAGACAAACAAGCGACACACGCGCAGTGCAAATGGACAGCGCTCCTGCCGATGTGGGCGATGAGCCCCTGCTGATTCACCAAAAGACGGGCGTGCCCGTTTGGGTCGGGTCCAAACGGTCCGGTGCAGGGCTTGGCTTGGTTCAAACACACCCCGAAACCGATATCCTGATTTGTGACGACGGACTGCAGCATTGGGCTTTGGCCCGGGACCTCGAGATTTGCGTCATGGACGAACGTGGCATCGGCAACGGTTGGCTCTTGCCTGCAGGCCCTTTGAGGGAAACATGGCCTAAAAAGGTCGACCTCTTGCTGCACACTGGTGTCAATTCAATAGGCGGTGGGTTTCTGGCACAGCGCCAGCTCGAGGAATGGGCCCAAGATGGCCAGGGTCGTCGGGTGGCGCTGGACAGCTTGATCGGTCAACCCGTTGATGCTTTGGCGGGTCTTGCCAGACCCGAAGGATTTTTCAATTTGCTCCAAGCAAAGGGTTTGACCTTGCACCAAACCACACCGCTGCCCGACCACTTTGACTTCGCCGCTTGGTCCAACTCGCCCTTGACACGCACACTGCTGTGCACAGAAAAAGACGCTGCCAAACTTTGGCAACACCAACCGATGGCCTTGGCAGTGCCTTTGAAGCTGACACCAGAGCCCGCCTTTTGGCAGGCTTTTGACCGCTTGGTTTCGGCGCTTCGTTCACGTTGACAAGCGCCCGTTATCATTGCGATATGGACATCAAATTGCTCGAATTACTGGTTTGCCCAGTCACCAAAGGCCCTCTTAATTTTGACCGCGAACGTCAGGAACTGCTGTCGCGCAGTGCCCGATTGGCTTATCCGGTTCGTCAAGGCATCCCCATCTTGCTGGAAAACGAAGCGCGCACGCTGAGCGACGAAGAAGTCGACAAACTCGCAGCAATGCGTCCACCGCTTTAAGGCCTCAGCATGCACATCAGCGCTTCAGAGCGGGGATTCACGGTGGTGATCCCGGCCCGCATGGCTTCGAGTCGCCTGCCCAACAAGCCCTTGGCCGACATTGGTGGACTGCCCATGGTGGTTCGGGTGGCTCAGCGCGCTTGTCAATCCCAAGCTCGGCAAGTGGTGGTGGCCGCAGACGATGCGCGAATCGTTCAAGCCTGCCAGTCACACGGCGTGACCGCATTGTTGACACGCCAAGACCACCTCAGTGGCAGCGACCGATTGGCCGAAGCCTGTCAGCTTTTGGGACTTAACGCGGAAGACGTGGTGGTCAATGTGCAAGGCGATGAACCTTTGATCCTTCCGCAACTGATCAACGATGTGGCGATGCTGTTGGCCCAAAGGCCCGAAGCCAGCATGAGCACCGCAGCGCATGCCATCGGTTCGCTCGAGGAATTCATGAACCCGAACGTGGTCAAGTTGGTCATGGATGCTCGCCAATCGGCGCTCTATTTCAGCCGAGCGCCGATTCCGTGGTGGCGAGATGGCCAGTCCGTTGGATCCTTTCAAACGCTGCCCACCCCTGCCCCGTTGCGGCACATCGGGATTTACGCTTACCGTGCAGCTTTCCTGTCAGGCTTTCCCCATTTACCGCCTGCGCCCTTGGAAACCATGGAGTCTCTTGAGCAACTTCGCGTCCTTTGGCACGGCCACCGCATCGCGGTGCATGTGACCGAGCAGGCCCCTGGCCCAGGCGTCGACACACCCGAAGATCTCGAGCGTGTCAGGCAATTGCTGTGCTGAAGAATGCTGGAGTGGATGGGCCCTGCCACCGGCTGGCGCGTAAGCCAACTTTGAGAATGGCGTGCTATTCTTAAAATACAGATGCATCTGGTCTTTTGGCCGGACCGACCAAAACGATCACAAACGACAAGGACATCACCATGAGACTGATTCTGTTGGGTGCACCCGGCGCCGGCAAAGGTACACAGGCCACATTCATCTGCCAAAAATTCAACATCCCCCAAATTTCGACGGGTGACATGCTTCGGGCGGCCGTCAAAGCGGGAACGCCTTTGGGTCTGCAAGCCAAAGCCGTGATGGAATCAGGTGGCTTGGTGAGCGACGACCTGATCATCAACTTGGTCAAAGAGCGCATTGCGCAAAGCGACTGCGCCAACGGTTTTTTGTTTGACGGTTTTCCCCGCACCATCCCTCAGGCCGACGCCATGAAGGCCGCCGGCGTCAAACTCGACTATGTGCTGGAAATCGATGTCCCTTTTGACGCCATCATTGAGCGCATGAGCGGACGACGCTCACACCCAGCATCCGGTCGCACCTACCATGTCAAGTTCAACCCACCCAAGGTAGCGGGTATGGACGATGTGACGGGTGAACCCTTGGTCCAACGTGCAGACGACCAAGAAGAGACCGTCAAAAAGCGCTTGGATGTTTACAGCGCCCAAACCCGTCCATTGGTCGACTACTACGCCTCTTGGGCACGCACCGAAGCCAGCTCGGCCCCGAAATACCGAGCGATCAGTGGCACCGGCAGTGTGGAAGACATCACCGCTCGGGCTTTCCAGGCGCTCGCAGCCTGAGCTGCTTTTTTTCATTTGCTGCTGCCTTTGCAGCGCCTTGATCTCAAAGCCCCATTCAGGGGCTTTGCTGTTTTTGCACACCCTGCTTTTTCAAAACAAACATTTTTTTCGTGAAATTGCTTGCACAAATCAAAAAGCTGGTTAAAAATACAGTCACTGGATGAAAAAACAGCCCATCAAGGAATCACCATGACAGATAGCCCCAAACTGACCGCGCGGCAACAAGAAATTCTGGAACTCATCCAGAACACCATTGCCAACACCGGTGCGCCCCCCACGCGTGCTGAAATCGCCAACGTTTTGGGTTTCAAGTCAGCCAACGCCGCTGAAGAACACCTCAAGGCATTGGCCAGAAAAGGTGCCATTGAACTGGTCAGCGGCACTTCCCGCGGTATTCGCCTCAAAGGCAGCCAACGCAGCAACCCAAGGGCCAGCAACGATCTTTTCAGCATGAGTCTGCCCGGTTTGGGTCAATTGTGTTTGCCCTTGGTGGGCCGTGTCGCAGCCGGCTCTCCCATTTTGGCCCAAGAACACGTTGACCGCACTTACCAAGTCGAAAGCAGCTTGTTCACCATGCAGCCCGATTACTTGTTGCGCGTTCGCGGCATGTCCATGCGCGATGCCGGCATCATGGATGGCGATCTTCTGGCCGTTAAATCGACCAAAGAGGTCCGCAACGGGCAAATTGTGGTGGCCAGGCTGGGGGATGAAGTCACGGTCAAACGCCTCCACAAAACTGCCAGCGGCATTGAACTTCTGCCCGAAAACCCCGATTACCCGACGATACAGGTTCACCCCGGAGAACCCTTTGACATCGAGGGTTTGGCGGTGGGTTTGATCCGCAACAGCACCTTGATGTAAAGCCTTCGTCTTGCGTGCAGGTGGCGGGCGCTGTTCAACAGCCCTGAACGCATTGACTTTCTTTTGCAATCCTGTCTGTGTCCAACCTCCATGCTTTTGAAAGGTTTCACATGGGAATCGCTCTGCTTGCTCTTTCTGGTTTTTTCAAGACTTTTTCTGGGTCTCAAAACCCAAAAATTTCAGCCTCTGCACGCTCACCAGGTCGTCTTCACCCCAGCTGGGCCACAAGGACCCACACTGGCCCGACTAACATCCAAAAAATCAAGCCCACTTTGCCCAAGGCCCCCTGCCTCAAGGTTTTAAGGGTCCGCGATTCGGCTGATGGCCCACAAACCACGGGAAGAATGGTCATCTCGGGTCGCATGGCCGACGTGTGCGCTGAACTGGACAGGCTGGCTGCGCTCGAAATGCGGCACCTGAGCCATTGACCCAGCCAACAAAGGGGTGTCCATGGTCTGGCCGCCCCGCCCAAAGCCCTTCATTCACAAGGCACAATGTCGGGCATGAACATTGTGATCCTTGACGACTACCAAGATGTCGTCCGCAAACTTGATTGCGCTTCCAAACTCGAGAACTACTCGGCCAAGGTCTACACCAACACGATCAAAGGCATCGGGCAACTGTCAGTCAGACTGAAAGATGCCGATGTCATTGTCCTGATCCGCGAGCGAACGGCCTTGAACAAGGCTGTGATCGAGAAGCTTCCCCGACTCAAATTGATCGCGCAAACTGGGCGCGTGGGGGGACACATCGACTTAGCAGCCTGCACAGAGCGTGGCATCGCTGTGGCTGAGGGCATCGGCTCACCTGTGGCACCTGCTGAACTGACGTGGGCACTGATCATGGCCGCTGCCCGCAGGCTGCCTCAGTACATCAGCAACCTGAAACACGGTGCCTGGCAACAGTCAGGCCTCAAATCCAGCGCCATGCCGACCAACTTCGGCTTGGGCACGGTTTTGAAAGGCAAGACACTGGGCATTTGGGGTTACGGGAAAATTGGCCAAATGGTGGCCGGCTATGGCCGCGCTTTCGGCATGAATGTTCAGGTTTGGGGCAGCAATGAGTCCCGCGTTCGTGCCGTCAAAGACGGTTTGATGGCAGCACCCAGCCGAGAAGCATTTTTTGAAACGGCCGATGTCGTGTCCCTGCACTTGCGTTTGAACGAAGTGACGACAGGCATCGTGACGGGTGATGACTTAGGCCTCATGAAGCCAACGGCTCTTTTGGTCAACACCTCACGTGCCGAACTGATCGAACCCAATGCACTGATCGGCGCCTTGAACCGCGGGCGTCCAGGCCTCGCTGCCATCGATGTTTTTGAGTCAGAGCCCATCTTGCAGGGATCGGCCCTCCTTCGACTGGAAAACTGCATCTGCACGCCGCACATCGGTTATGTGGAAAAAGACAGTTACGAGTTGTACTTCGGCACAGCTTTTGACAATGTGGTGAATTACATCAAAGGCACGCCCACCAACATCGTGAACCCGGGAGCCTTGCAAGTTCGACGCTGAAAGCCGTTTCATAATTGACGGTTTTTCAATTTCGACCTGTAGCGCAGCCTGACCAGCTTCTCTTTTTTCAACGATCTTGCCAAGGGCTTTGAGCCCAGCCATCCAAATGACCGTTTCATTTCAAAAAGTCGCCGTGATCGGCGCCGGTGCCATGGGCCGGGGCATTGCCCAAATTGCCGCCCAAGCCGGCAGCCAAGTCTGGCTTTACGACACGCAACCCGAAGCCACTGCCAAAGCCCGCGACGCCGTTTTTCAGCAGTGGGACAAGCTGCAAGAAAAGGGCCGTTTGTCGGCCGAAGCCGTGGCAGGCCACAAAAGTCGCCTGCAGGGTGCTTCTGCGCTGCAAGATTTGGCCGAGTGCGATCTGGTGGTCGAGGCCATCGTCGAAAAAATCGACGTCAAGAAAAGCCTGTTCACCGAATTGGAAAAAGTGCTGGCCAGCACAGCCGTGCTGGTCACCAACACCTCTTCGCTCTCGGTCACGGCCATTGCCGCGGCCTTGCAGCGCCCAGCTTTGTTTGCGGGCTACCACTTCTTTAACCCCGTGCCCCTCATGAAGGTGGTCGAGGTGATCGCTGGCCTCAAAACCGACCCATCTGTTTGTAAGCGATTGACCGAGTTTGCGCGCCAAATGGGCCACACGCCGGTTCAAGCCCAGGACACCCCCGGCTTCATCGTCAACCATGCCGGTCGCGGCTATGGCACTGAAGCCCTGCGCATCGTGAGTGAGGGCGTGGCCGATTTCGCCACCATCGACCGCATCCTGCGCGATCAAGTCGGCTTCAAACTCGGCCCCTTCGAGCTATTTGACCTGACGGCCCTGGACGTCTCGCATCATGTGATTGAGGCCATTTACCACCAGTATTACGAAGAGCCCCGCTACCGCCCCAACGTCATCACCGCCCAAAGGCTGGCCGGTGGCGTGGTCGGCAAAAAAGTGGGCGAAGGCTTTTACAAATATGTCGATGGCGCTGCGCAAGTGCCTGCCGAACCACCCGTACCCGTCGTGGACAACATGCCACCCGTGTGGGTCTCACCCCGAGCTGCACGCCGCATGGATCTGCTGCAGGTCCTGAAAAACTTGGGCGCCAAAATCGAAACGGGTGCCTCACCCTCTCCCGAGGCATTGACCCTCGTGGCGCCCTTGGGCTTTGACATCACCACGGTGGCCGTGGTCGAGCGCCTGGACCCGGCCCGCACCGTGGGCATCGACATGCTGTTTGAAGACGGCGCCACCAAGCGCCGCGTGCTCGCCACCAACCCAGCCACCCGCGCCGACATGCGCGATGCCGCACATGCCTTGTTTGCACGCGACGGCAAAGCGGTCTCGGTCATACGCGACAGCGGCGGTTTTGTCACCCAGCGCGTGGTGGCCACAATCGTCAACATCGCTTCCGACATTTGCCAGCAGCGCATCTGCAGCCCACAAGACCTGGAAACCGCCGTCACCTTGGGCCTGGCCTACCCCATGGGCCCTTGGCCATGGGCAACCGATTGGGGCCGGACAGCATCCTTGAGGTGTTGTTCAACCTGCAAACGGTTTATGGCGACCCCCGTTATCGCCCCAGCCCCTGGTTGCGCCGCAGGGGTGCGATTGGCCTGTCACTCATGCACACTGAAGACTGAACATGACCGCCCAACTGCTCAGCACCAGCGAAGGTCAGACCTTGATCCTGACCCTCAGCAACCCGGAGTTTCGCAATGCCCTCGGGCCCGAAATGTACGCTGCCGGGGTCGAGGCCCTGAGCGTGGCCGAGTCCAGCCCTGAGGTTCGCAGCGTGGTCATCACCGGGGCCAACGGGATCTTTTGCGCGGGCGGCAATTTGCAGCGCCTGCAAAGCAACCGGCAGCTGCCCCCC
>JACDQO010000142.1 GCA_015657605.1 Limnohabitans sp.
CGCGGCCCAGCCCAAGGAGCCCAGCCTGAAGAAGCCAAGGCCGCAGCAGAGGAAGCGGCGGTCAAATCAGGCACAGCTCAGCGAAGAAGGCCAAAGCCCCAGGCCTGCTTGAACTGCCCCAGGCGCTCACGGCCGCCGGGCGTGCCGCGCAAGTGGCGCAACAATGCTTTGAGCACGGCCAACACCAGGCCAGTGGCCAAGCCCACCAGGGCGTAGGCGATGACCATTTTTTGCGTTGGGGCTGGGCACGCACTTCGGGGGGGAATGGCCACATCTAGTACCTGCACCGCAGGGCCTTCTTTGGCTTCGTCGATCTTGGCCACCTCCAGCTGGCGAACAAAGGCGTCGAGCATGGCTTCTTGGTTCTTCAAGTCTCGAAAGGCTTGGGTGGCCTCTTGTTGCAAGGGAGTGGCGGGGCTGCTTTGTCCGGTGCCTTCTTCCAGCTTCTTGAGCTGCGTGCGCAGCGCGGACAATTCGCCCGCCATGCGCAGCATTTCTGAGTTTTGTGGGGTGGCAAAACGGCCCAGCATCTGCATTTGCAGTTCTTTGGCCATGATCTGGGCGCGCAAGTCAGCCCCGGCGCGGATGCCCGATTCGGCCAGCATGCTGGTGACGCGGATGCCGGACTTTTGTTGTGCCTCTTTGAAGCGGACTTCCACCTCGGCCAAGGTCTTTTGGGTCTTGGCAATCTGCTGTTCGTAATACTGGCGCTGTTGGGCCTCGGTCACGGCCAAGCGGCTGAGCAAGACATTGAGCTGGGCCACCTGTTCGTTGGCCAGTTGGGCGGCAAAGGCTGGGTCCTGGTCTTGTGCAGCCACGATGATCAGGCCTGATTTTTGTCGGCCACCAAAGTCAGCTTCTTATTCAGCGCATCGCGCGTGTCGTCCAGGGTCTTGGCCTTGTAGCGGTCCTTGAGTTGCAGTCGCTCGATCAGTGCACCCTGAACAGACTGGCTGCGCATGAAAGCGATGTACATCTCGTCAGAGCTTTTCATGGCACCGGCCAAGCCTGCGGCACCCGCCAAGCCGGCCAGATTACCCAAACCCGCCAAGGCCGATGAACTGTTGCTTTGTTGGGCCGGCAAGATGCTGCTTCGGGCCACAAAAACCGGCGTTGCGATCAGGCTCATGACCACGCCCACCAGCGCGACCACCAAGGTCACGCCCAGCCAGGTGATTTTTTCTTGGCCCAGGGCAATGAGCAGGTCGGCCAGATTGATGTCGGCAGGCGCCGCGTCTGAGGGGTTGGTTGCCGCGTTGGCGGCGTTTTCGGGCATGGGCTCGGTGGACATGGATTGGCTCATGCTTTATTGACGCAACGTGCGGACGGCAGCGGCGCCCAGGCCGAGCTGGTACATGATCTGCGTGAAGTCTTTGGCATTGCGCACAAACTGACTCCAGCCAGTTTCGCGGTTGAATTTTTCGGGCATGACGATGGTGTCGCCGGGCATGACCACCGCATGCAAGACGTCATTGCGCCACAAACTTTGGTTGGTCATGGCGCTGCCATCGGCTCTGACCAGGATCACGCCATCGGGGTTGGCGCCAGTGCCCATGCCAGCCACTTTCAGATACTCCGCCACAGTTGTGCGGGGCTTGTAAATGATGGCCGACTCGGTGTTGACCGAGCCATACACATGCACAAAGTCTGGCCTGGAGGGAATCTGCACACGGTCACCGTTTTCAAGCCGAAGTGCTGGCACATCTTGCGTGCCCAGGTCTGTTCTGGGGGCCATGCCCAATGCAATGCGGCCCTCGGGCTTGAGGGTCCTGAAACGCTCCAGCGATTGCCGCTGCGCTTGTTGAATGGCCTGGATGCGGGCCTGCATGCCGCCGGGGTCAGACGACGCGCCCGTGCTTTGGCTCAACTGCGACACCGCGCTGGAAGACTCCGCCTCGAGTTTGCGCAAGAGTTTTTCGAGGTTGTTCTTCTGGCTTCGCTTGACCTCTTCGCGGAACAAGGCAGTGGCAAACAGGTAGGCGTCGGGCGTGGTGCCGCCGGCTTTTTGGATCAAGGTTTGCAGGTTGTCGCCAGGCCCCACAGGGTACACCCCGGGGTTGTTGACTTCGCCTTCTACCTGCACAAAGACCTGACGGCGCGACATGGGCACGCGGATGTCTTTGGCAGAGAAGATGGTGATGACGTCCCCAGCCTGCAGAATTGGGTCATCGGCCCCTTTGGGGCTGGCCAGCATGCGGCCCAGGTTGAACGGGATGACATCGACCCTCAGGGTATCGCGGGCAATGCGTTCAACGACCGCGTAATCCATGTTGGCAGGCTCGATGAGCCCGCCTATGCGTTGAACCAAGGTTTCTTCAAGAATTTCAGGCTTGCCCTGCTGCGCCACAGCCACGGCACGCTCTTTCATCTCGGCAGACTTCTCGGTGTCTTGTTGTTTGGGCGGCTCGTTGCCTGGGTTGGTGGTGGGTGTGCCAGCCGTTGGACTGATCGAGGCATTGTCGGCGGTCGTATTTTGGGACCCAAGGCACGCTCTGCAGCCAAGTCAGTCGGCACACGTGCGCGTTGCCGCGCTGTACGCTCTTGCTCAAAGGCGCTGAACAGCACTTCGTTTTGCTTGCGCACCGATTCCGGGCTGATGAGCAGCGACCTGTGCGACAGCAAGTCGGACACACGCATGCCGGGCTGCCAGGCTCTGCGGACGGGTTGCGCCACGTGGCCGCGCAAAGTGATGGCATTGGCCAGGTCCGGGACAATGGCCGCCACCGACACCACATCGCCGTTGGCCATGGGGGTTTTCAGGGTTTGGTCGTTGATGGCGAAGTCTTGCACCCGGCGCGGCTGGTCGGTGCCGGGCTGCAGCCGCTCGAGCGTGGCGCGCCGGGGGTCTGCCACCACCGGCAGGCCACCCGCCAAGCGCAGGTAGTCGGCCAGCGTTTCCTTGTCATCTTTGACTTCGTACACGCCGGGCGTGTTGACTTGCCCTATGAAGGCCATGAAACCCTTGGCAGCCGGATAAAACAAGACATCGCCGTCTTGGAGTTTGATGTCGGCTGACTTGTCACCCCGGGCTAAGAAGGCATACAGGTCGAAGCTTGCTGCCAAATTGCCCTGGCGCAAAAGCTGCACCTGCCTGACCGAGCCACCCACCGCGGCGCCACCGCTGGCAAACAGGGCCGACGTCAAAGTGGCTTGGCTGCTGAGCGCATAACTGCCGGGGAACCGGGCCTGACCCACCGCATAAACCGTGATTTTGCGCAGCTTGGCCAGTGAAACGCTGACCTCGATGTCTTTGAAGTATCGGTTAAAGAACTGTTTGACAACCCATCGAGCTGC
>JACDQO010000143.1 GCA_015657605.1 Limnohabitans sp.
CAGGCTGGTCATCGTAGACGGGGCGCGGCATGGTCCGCAGCATTTTGCCTTGGGGGCAGAAGCGATTCAGATGGGCACCCGCTTTGTGGCCTGCGCCGAAAGCCCAGTGCACGCCCATTACAAACAGGCCATCGTGGACGCCAGCACCACTGGCACTTACATGCTGAACACCAAGTCGTCGCCCTGCATTCGGGCCCTGAAAGCGCCCTTCACCCAAAGCCTGCACGAGGCGGGCCTCATGGGGCCCGATGCCTTTCAAGGCATTCAACAGGTTTACTTTGGCGGCGACATGAACGCCGCACCGGCCTTGGCAGGGCAATCGGCGGGACTGGTCCACGAAGTTCTGACCGCTCAGCAAATCATCGAACAAACCGTGGCTGAGTTCCGCAGCATCGCGGCCCGGCTGGGCCAGTTGGCACAACAAGCGTCTTTTGGCTAAGCTCACCCCTTTCAATCCACACGGCCTCCATTGATATGAAAACCCTTTACGCCCTCAGCGGCCTGACTTTTTGCCTTTTGAGCGCCTCGCCGGTCTGGGCTTCCAATGCGGTCACGGCTGCAGCAGCCCAAGAAGCGGGCGCCAGACTCACACCCTCGGGCATGGTTTACCGCGCCCTCAAAGAAGGCACGGGCGCCAGCCCCAAAGCCTCGGACAAAGTGAAGGTGCACTACCGGGGCACGCTGCCCGATGGCAAAGAATTTGACAGCTCGTACAAGCGCAACGAGGCCATCGAGTTTCCCCTCAACCGGGTGATTCCTTGCTGGACCGAAGGCGTTCAAATGATGAAAGTGGGCGGCAGCGCCAAATTGACCTGCCCACCCGCCACCGCCTATGGTGAACGCGGCGCGGGCGGCGTGATCCCCCCCCAACGCGACTTTGGTGTTTGAAGTCGAATTGCTCGCCATCAATGGCAAATGATCAGGAAGCGCACATGACCACACCGACCTTGGAGTCCTTCACCGCCCAATCGATGGACGAGGGTTTTGACGAAATTTTGGTGCGCCAATGGGACGCCAACTTGAAACTCGACACCCACACCCACCCGTTTGACGTGAGCGCTTATGTGGTGCAAGGCGAGTACTGGTTGACCGTGGGCGAAAAGGTCAAGCACCTGAAAGCGGGCGACTTTTTCAGGTTGGCACGCAACGTGGCCCACGCCGAGTTGTATGGCCCGCAAGGCGCCACCGTCTGGGTGGCGCGGGCCAACTGATCGGCCGCTCAGGCCATCGATTCGACCACTTCGGTCACGCTGCGAAACGCATCGATGGCCGTGGGGAAGCCGCAGTACACGGTGGCGTGCAGCATCACTTCGCGCAGCTCTTCCGGGGTGGCTCCGTTATGAATGGCACCGCGCACATGGGCTTTGAGTTCGTGCTGCTTGCCTTGCGCCGCCAGCATGGCCACGGTGATCAGGCTGCGGGTTTTCAGCTCCAGGCCCGGGCGCTGCCACACGTTGCCCCAGGCATTGGCCGTGATGAACTCTTGCATCGGCATGGTGTAGTCGGTGGCGGCGCCCAAAGCGCGTTCCACATAGGCGGGGCCCATGACCTGGGTGCGGGTGGTCAGGCCCGCCTGGAAGGCCGGGTCGTCGAGGCGGGCATCGCGGGCTTGGTCAATGGCTGAAGTTGAAGGTGTTTGGGACATGACAGGCTCCTGTAAAAGCCTTGAGCATAATCAAAGGCCAGCCCTCCAGGAGACACCATGAGCACACCCCCAGCATCGCCCACAAGCCCACGTTACCCCGCCCCCGAAATCAAGGACCTGCCCGACGACATCCGCGCCAAGGTGCTGGAGGTGCAAGAAAAAGCCGGTTTTGTGCCCCATGTGTTTTTAGCCTTTGCCCGACGCCCTGCCGAGTGGCGTGCATTTTTTGCCTACCACGACGCCCTGATGGTGCCCGAGTCTGTCGGGCGCAGCAGCGGCCTGAGCAAGGGTGAGCGCGAAATGATCGTGACCACCACCAGCGCGGCCAACAACTGCTTGTATTGCGTGGTGGCCCACGGTGCGATCTTGCGCATTTACGAGAAAAAACCACTCGTGGCCGACCAGGTCGCCATCAATTACCGCAAAGCCGACATCAGCCCCCGCCAGCGCGCCATGCTGGACTTTGCACTCAAGGTCTGCAACCACTCCGACCAGGTGGAAGACGCCGACTTTGCCGCCCTGCACGCCCACGGCTTTGACGACGAAGACATCTGGGACATCGCGGCCATCACCGCTTTCTTTGGTCTGTCTAACCGCATGGCCAGTTTCAGCGGCATGATGCCCAACCCCGAGTTCTATTTGATGGGGCGCGCACCCAAGGCCAAACCTGCAGCCTGAGCCAAGACCAGCCAAGACAAGCCGCCTTGCTGGGATATTTGGGGGATGCTCATGGGCTTTGTGTTGTTCACTCCACCCAGTTTTCAAGCTGTAGGCCGGGCACACGGCTGAATTCTCGGTCGTTGTTGGTGACCAGCGTCCAGCCTTCAGCCAATGCGTGGGCGGCCAGCCACAAGTCGTTGTTGCCAATCGGCAAGCCTTGCTGCTGCAAGCTGGCCCGCACTTGGCCGTAATGCTCGGCGGCGATCAAGGGCAAGGCACAGGGCTGAATCATCTGAGCCAATTGGTCGATGGTGGCCAGAGCTCGCTCGCGGGTCTGGCTTTTTTCGGCTCCAAAGCGCAGTTCGCCAACAGTGATCGTGGACATCGCCAGCTCTTGCAAGCTGTGGGTTTCAAACCGGTGGCGCACGGCCAGCGGCTGCCCTTTGGCGATGTAAATGCAGATGTTGGTGTCCAGCAAGTAACGTGTGGGTTTACCCATCTTGGCGGCGGCTGTGGCCATGGTCAAAAGGCCTCGCGCTCTTGTGGTGGCGGGTCTTGGCGGCCTTCAGCCATGAAGTCGTCGGGCAAGCTGCTGAGCAGATCAAACACGGCTGCTGCGCTGGTGGGCACTTGGCGCAACACGATGTCGTTGCCCTGCCGAAAAATCTCGACTTGGTCAGTGTCAAACCGAAACTCTTTGGGTAAGCGCACGGCTTGGCTGTTGCCGGACTGGAAAATTCGAGCGTAGGTCATGGCTGCTCCTTGTTTCGTAGATACATCAAGTATATACATCAACCCGCAATGAAGTCCATCACGACCTTCTTGCCCGCATCAGGCGATATCTTTTTGTCATCTCAGCATTTATTTGTCGTGGGACTTGGCCAGCAAAGCCCAAGCCATTTGGGTCAGCGCCTGCTCAAACGCGGGGCTGCCCAACAGGGGTGACTTTTCCAGGCTGGCACTGCGCAAGGTCCCAATCACCGAGCGGGTCAGCACAAACATTTGGGCCGTGCTGGGCGTTTGCAGGGCCGGGTGATCAATGCGTTCAAAAAACACGGCCAAGCGGTCGGCCACCTGACGCACGGCGCTGGCCGTTTCTTCGGGCTTTTCCAGTGTCCAGCACAGGTGAATCAGGCTTTGGCTCAAGCCCTTGCCCGTGGCAAAACCCCGCACCAAGATGCGAACCGCTTTGCCCAGCAGCTCGCGCCCATCCAGCGCCCGCACATCGGGCAGGTTTTCCAGCTCGCTCAAGTAGCGCCCCAACTCTTGCAACACCATGCCCTGCCCTTTGGCCGCCATGGCCTGCACCAGCACCTCTTTGCTGGGAAAGTATTGGTAGAGGGTGCCAATCGAAAAACCGGCTGCGGCGGCCACCTTGTTGGTCGTCAAACCGGCCTCGCCCTCTTTGTCCAAAATCTGAGCAGCCGCCTTGAACAAGGTTTGCATGGTCTGCTGCGCCCGTGCCTGCGAGGGCTGGCGACGCAGGCTGGCTGCGGCTTGCGGCTGAACGGATGTTTTGGTGGGTTTGACTGCGGCCATGAAAAAGCCCTTGAAAAATGTGAGCAGTTCGCGAGTTGCAAGGTCTTTGCAAAACCTGAACAATGCTCACATTCTGACCTATTACCCACAAAGAACGCCA
>JACDQO010000144.1 GCA_015657605.1 Limnohabitans sp.
GAAGGGCAAGGTCAAAGCCCTTGGTGGGCAAGGCCCCAAATTCACGCCCATGTTGATGAAGGCCTGAAAGCCGATCCAGATCCCCACACCCTGAGCCACCAAGCCGGAAAACACTTTTTCCAGGGCGATGGCCTGGCGGCCAATCACCATGATCCTGCGGCTGAGCCAGAGGAACATGAAGATCACCAAAGACACGCCAATCAAGCCAAATTCTTCACCGATCACCGCGAGCAAAAAGTCGGTGTGCGCCTCGGGCAGCCAATGAAGCTTTTCCACACTGCCGCCCAAACCCACGCCCCAGACTTCGCCTCGCCCAATCGCAATCAGCGAGTGCGTCAATTGGTAGCCTTTGCCCAAAGCGTGCTCTGCACTGAAGGGGTCCAGATAGCAAAGATGCGCTCCCGACGCCAGGGCGACTCGGCGATCATGATGACAAAGGCCAAGATCAAGACACCCAAGATGAGGAAGAACATCCGGGCATTGACGCCGCCCAAGAACAAGATCCCCATGGCAATCGTCGCAATGACCAAGAAAGCGCCCATGTCGGGCTCGGCCAACAGGAACACACCCGCCAAGCCCACGGCAGCACCCATGGGCCAGACCGCTTTGAAGAAGTTTTCTTTGACATCCATTTTGCGCACCATGTAATTGGCGGCATAAATGATGGTCGCCAATTTGGCCAACTCGGACGGCTGAAAGTTCATCACCCCAAAAGAAATCCAGCGCCGCGCACCGTTGACGCCCTTGCCAATGAAGGGCAACAGCACCAGCGCCAACAAAATCAAGGACAACACAAACAAGGGTCTGGCCATTTTTTCCCAGGTTTCCATGGGCACCTGGAAGGCCAGCAAGGCCATGACGCAACCAACTGTGATGGCCATGACATGGCGAATCAAAAAGTGCGTGTGGGTGTAACGCGAAAAGCGGGGGTTGTCAGGCATGGCAATCGATGCCGAATACACCATGACCATGCCCCACAGCACCAAGGCCATGACCACCCAGATCAAGGTTTGGTCAACCCCCATCATGCGCGAGCCTTGGCCCCGCGCACGGGAGGCCAAATCGTAAGCACCCAAGTTCACTGGCAAGCCCTGCCCAGACGCCGCCTGAGTGCCCCAAACGCCACCGGTCAACACACTGCCCATGCGTGCAACACTGGCTTGCAGCCGCTGGGTGAAAGTCATGGCTTCGCTCACAGCCCGCCCTCCATGGCCACGCCAGCCGTTTCGGCCAAATCACTGACCGCCTGAACAAACACCGCGGCCCGGTGCTCGTAGTGGTCAAACATGTCAAAACTGGCGCATGCTGGCGACATCAGCACCGCATCACCGCTTTGGGCCAACTGAGCGGCCAATCTGACGGCAGCGTGCATGTCGGCGGCATCGTGCAAAGCGACAGTGGTTTCTTGCAATGCGACTCGAATGAGCGGTGCATCCCGACCGATCAGCACCACAGCACGGGCAAAGCGTGAAACGGGGTCGGCCAGTGGCAAGAAGTCTTGCCCCTTGCCCTCGCCGCCCAGGATGACGACGACCCGGCGATCAGCACCCAAACCTTTGAGGGCGGCCACCGTGGCACCCACGTTGGTGCCCTTGCTGTCGTCAAAGAATTCAACGTCATCGATGATGGCCACCGGCTCGACCCGATGGGGCTCGCCCCGGTATTCGCGCAAGCCATACAACATGGGGCCCAAAGCGCAACCCGCACTGCTGGCCAAGGCCAAAGCGGCCAGCGCATTCACCGCGTTGTGCCGACCCCGGATGCGCAAGGCATCCGCAGGGATCAAGCGTTGAATGTGCAAATCATCCTCTTGGTCCTTGCGACGGCGGCGCGTTTCATCGGCCTCGAGTGCACGCACCAACCAGGTCATGCCATTGGCCACTTCGATACCGAAATCACCAGGCCTTTGGGGCATGTCGCCACCAAACAGAAGGCATTCGCGTTCTATGGGTTTTTGCAATTTGACCCGGACAGGCGCTGGCCGCATGGCCATGACCAGGGGCTCTTCACGGTTCAGCACCATCAGAGTTTGGCCGCCAAATATGCGGGATTTGGCCGCTGCGTAGGCCGACATGTCGCCATGCCAATCCAAATGGTCTTGCGACACATTCAACACCGTGGCAGCTGTGGGCTCAAAGCCCTCGCTGCTGTCCAACTGGAAACTGGACAATTCCAAGACCCACACTTCGGGCAGGGCCTCAGCCAAGGGATCCCTCTGGATGGCCACGGGCACAGCCAGATCTGCCACGGATTCGGCTGGCGATGGCAGTGGTACTTCAGTTTCGGCTTCTGTATGCGCTTCAGATTCTGCGTCGGTTTCTGTCTGCGCATCGGCTTCAGCTTGAGCGTCGATTTGGGCTTGCGCTTGCGCCAAAGCTTGGGTCAAAGTGTCCAGCAACGTAGGGCCAATGTTGCCAGCCACTTGCACCGACTTGCCAGCACGGGCCACCAACTGACCTGTCAGAGAAGTCACGGTGGTTTTGCCATTGGTGCCGGTGATCGCCAACACATGGGGGCGGTAGGCACAACGGGTATTCAGTTCGCTCAAAGCCGCCGCAAACAGCGTCAGTTCACCGCCCTGCCACAGGCCCATGGCCTGCGCAGCATTGACCACTGGCGCCACCACATCGGGCGCCAAACCGGGACTGCGAAACACAGCCCGCACCGATGTGCCTTGCACCAAGTCAGCGGAGAAGGATCCCGCCACAAAGCGCACCGATGGCCACTCCGCCTGCAAGGCCGCCAGCTGAGGCGGCGCTGCGCGGGTGTCGGCCACGGTCACGTCAGCTCCGGCACGAGCGCACCAGCGGGCCATCGCCAAGCCGGAAGCCCCCAAACCGAGAATCAGAACGTGTTGGCCTTGGAGCTGCATGGCTTACCTCAGCTTCAGGGTCGACAGGCCGACCAAACACAAGAGCATGGTGATGATCCAGAAACGCACGACGACTTGCGTTTCCTTCCAGCCGCTCTTTTCAAAGTGGTGGTGCAAAGGGGCCATCTTCAAGATGCGCCGACCTTCACCGTATTTTTTCTTGGTGTACTTGAAGTAAGTCACCTGGGCCATCACCGACAAGGCTTCCACCACAAAGATGCCCCCCATGATGGCCAACACAATCTCTTGTCGCACGATCACCGCGATGGTGCCCAAGGCAGCACCCAAGGCCAAGGCACCCACATCCCCCCATGAAGACTTGGGCTGGATGGGTGTTGAACCACAAAAAGGCCAAACCCGCAACCCGCCAAGGCCGGCAGCAA
>JACDQO010000145.1 GCA_015657605.1 Limnohabitans sp.
ATCATGCGGCGCATCCTGCAAAGCATGGGCGCCGAAGTGATCCACCTGGGTCACAACCGCTCGGTGGACGAGGTGGTGACGGCTGCGCTGCAAGAGGACGCCCAAGGCATCGCCATCAGCTCTTACCAGGGCGGGCACAACGAATACTTCACCTACATGACCGAACTGCTCAAAGCCCGTGGGGGTGAGCACATCCAGGTGTTTGGCGGCGGCGGCGGCGTGATCGTGCCGTCCGAGATCCGCATGCTGGCCGAGCATGGCGTGCGCATTTTCAGCCCCGAAGACGGCCAAAAAAATGGGCCTGGCCGGGATGATCGGCGAGATGGTCATGCGCTGCGACAAAGACGTGAGCCCCCTGGCACCCAAAGATGTGGCCGCCATTCAAGGCCACGGCGAGATGAACTGGCGTGCGCTGGCGCAACTGATCACCGCTTTAGAGAACGACAAAGCCGATGCCAGCGTAGTCAAAGCCGTGCGCGAGCAAGCCGCGCAAAAGAAAGTGCCCGTCTTGGGCATCACCGGCACTGGCGGTGCGGGCAAGTCATCCCTGACCGATGAATTGATCCGCCGCCTGCGCCTGGACCAAGGCGACGCGCTGCGCGTGGCCGTGATCTCCATCGACCCTTCGCGCCGCAAGAGCGGTGGCGCTTTGTTGGGTGACCGCATCCGCATGAATGCGATTTCTCCTTGGTCCCAAGGCCCGCGCGTGTTCATGCGCTCGCTGGCCACGCGAGACTTTGGCAGTGAAATTTCAGCCGCCCTGCCCGACGTGGTGGCCGCCTGCAAAGTGGCAGGCTTTGACTTGATCGTCGTTGAGACCTCGGGCATTGGCCAGGGCGACGCGGCCATCGTGCCGCATGTGGACGTGCCGATGTACGTGATGACGCCCGAGTTTGGCGCAGCCAGCCAGCTCGAAAAATCGACATGCTGGACTTCGCCGATTTTGTCGCCATCAACAAGTTCGACCGCAAAGGCGCGTCGGATGCCCTGCGTGATGTGGCCAAGCAGGTGCAGCGCAACAAAGAAGCTTGGACCACGCCGACCGAACAAATGCCAGTGTTTGGCACCATGGCCGCCCGCTTCAACGACGACGGCGTGACGGCGCTGTACCAAGCGCTGAAAATACGCTTGGCAGAGCTGGGCATGAAGACGGCCGAAGGCCGTTTGCCGGTGGTCAAGGTGCGTTACAGCACCCACCAGAACCCGGTGGTGCCGTCTTCGCGCACCCGCTATTTGGCAGAGATCAGCGACACGGTGCGCGGTTACAAAAAACGCGCCCGCGACCAGGCCCGGCTGGCCCGCGAAATCCAACAACTGCGCGCCGCCGCCCGCATGCTCGAAGTGGGCAAATCCGGTCGCGCCAAAGCCGCCGAAGCCGCGATTGACTTGGCCGTGAGCCGCGAACAATCGCAAGACCCCACAGCACGCAAACTGCTGGCCCAGTGGCCCGACATGCAAAAAGCCTATGCGGGCGACGAGTACGTGGTGAAAATCCGCGACAAGGAAATCCGCACCGCGCTCACCACCAAATCGCTGTCTGGCACCACCATCCGCAAAGTGGCCCTGCCCCAATACGAAGACGATGGCGAAGTGCTCAAGTGGCTGATGCTGGACAACGTGCCCGGCAGCTACCCCTACACCGCAGGCACCTTTGCTTTCAAGCGCGAGGGCGAAGACCCCACCCGCATGTTCGCGGGCGAAGGCGATCCTTTCCGCACCAACCGCCGCTTCAAGCTGGTGTCTGAGGGTCTGCCCGCCAAGCGCCTGTCCACCGCGTTTGACTCGGTCACGCTGTACGGCAACGACCCCGACCTGCGTCCCGACATCTACGGCAAGATCGGCAACTCGGGCGTGAACGTGGCCACGCTCGACGACATGAAGGTGCTGTACTCGGGCTTTGACCTGTGCAACCCCACCACCTCGGTGTCGATGACCATCAACGGCCCTGCGCCATCCATCCTCGCCATGTTCATGAACACGGCCATCGACCAAAACCTCGACAAATTCAAAGCCGACAACGGCCGCGAGCCCACAGAAACCGAAGCCGCCAAGATCAAGGAATGGGTCTTGGCCAATGTGCGCGGCACGGTGCAGGCCGACATCCTGAAAGAAGACCAGGGCCAAAACACCTGCATCTTCTCCACCGAGTTTTCACTCAAAGTGATGGGTGACATTGCGCAGTACTTTGTGCACCACGATGTGCGCAATTTCTACTCCGTGTCCATCAGCGGTTACCACATCGCCGAAGCCGGGGCCAACCCGATCAGCCAATTGGCCTTCACGCTGTCGAATGGCTTCACCTTTGTGGAAGCGTATCTGGCGCGCGGCATGCACATCGACGATTTCGCGCCCAACTTGTCGTTCTTCTTCAGCAACGGCATGGACCCCGAGTACACCGTCATGGG
>JACDQO010000146.1 GCA_015657605.1 Limnohabitans sp.
AACATGGGCGTGAATTTGGGGGCCTTGCCCACCAAGGGCTTGACCTTGCCCTTCATGAGCTACGGCGGCTCCGCGCTCATGATGAACCTGATTGCCATCGCCGTTGTGCTGCGCATCGATGCGGAAAACAAACAAATGATGCGTGGAGGCCGAGCATGAGCGCCAAGCCCAAAACAGCGCTCGTGATGGCCGGTGGGACGGGTGGCCATATTTTTCCGGGTTTGGCGGTGGCCGAAGCCTTGCGCGATGCAGGCTGGCAAGTGCACTGGATGGGCGCACCCCACAGCATGGAGCACGACTTGGTGCCTGCGCGTGGTTTTGCGTTCGAGTCGGTGGCGTTTGGCGGCGTGCGTGGCAAAGGCATTCCCACCTTGGCTTTGCTGCCGCTGCGTTTGTTGCGTGCGTTTTGGCAAAGTTTGCAGGTGGTGCGCCGCGTGCGCCCCGATGTGGTGCTGGGCTTGGGCGGTTACATCAGTTTCCCGGGGGGCATGATGGCCAGCCTGTGGGGCAAACCCCTGGTCGTGCATGAGCAAAATTCTGTGCCCGGCATGGCCAACAAAATTTTGTCGCAACTGGCAGACCGTGTTTTCACGGCGTTCCCCGGGGTCTTCAAAACAGGCCAGTGGGTGGGCAATCCCTTGCGCCGCGCCTTCACCGAACAAGCTTCTCCCGCAGAGCGCTTTGCCACACGCAGCGGTCCACTTCGCCTGTTGGTGGTGGGCGGCAGCTTGGGGGCCAAAGCCTTGAACGACATCGTGCCGCAAGCCTTGGCTTTGCTGCCCTTGGCATCGCGTCCGGTCGTGGTCCACCAAAGCGGCGCCAAACAAATCGATGCTTTGCGCGCCAATTACCAAGCTGCAGGTGTTGAGGCCGAACTGACCCCTTTCATTGACGACACGGCCAGCGCTTTTGCGCAGGCCGATGTGGTGATTTGCCGCGCGGGTGCCAGCACCGTGACCGAGTTGGCCGCCGTCGGTGCTGCCGCCCTGTTTGTGCCTTTCCCATTTGCTGTCGATGACCACCAAACCACCAACGCCCAGTTCCTGGTGGCCGCAGGCGGTGGTTGGCTCAAGCCGCAAGCCGAGTTGACCGCGCAGGGTTTGGCCGATTGGTTGGGCAGTCTCGACCGTGCGCAGTTGCTGGACGTGGCCAACAAGGCCTTTGCTCAGAAAAAAACGAATGCGACCCGGGAGGTCTTGATGGCTTGTGAGGAGTTGGCAGCATGAAACACGCCATCCGAAAAATTCACTTCATCGGTGTGGGTGGCGCGGGCATGAGCGGCATCGCCGAGGTGCTGCTCAATTTGGGTTACCAAATCTCAGGCTCTGATTTGGCGGACAGTGTCACCTTGCGCCGATTGGCCGCTTTGGGCATCCAGACCCACGTGGGACACAGTGCTGACAACGTGAAAGACGCCGATGCGGTGGTGACCTCCACAGCCGTCAAGTCCGACAACCCTGAAGTGTTGGCCGCGCGTGCGCGCCACATCCCGATCGTGCCGCGTGCGGTCATGTTGGCCGAACTCATGCGCATGAAGCAAGGTGTGGCCATCGCTGGAACCCATGGCAAAACCACCACCACCAGTTTGGTGGCCAGTGTGTTGGCCGAAGCCGGTCTGGACCCGACCTTTGTGATCGGCGGTCGCCTCAACAGCGCCGGAGCCAACGCCAAACTGGGCACGGGCGAGTACATCGTGGTCGAAGCCGATGAGTCCGATGCCTCTTTTTTGAATTTATTGCCGGTGATGGCGGTGGTGACGAACATCGACGCCGACCACATGGAAACTTATGGCCATGATCTGGCCAAACTCAAGGCGGCTTTTGTGGAGTTTTTGCACCGCATGCCTTTCTACGGCACGGCCATCGTCTGCTCGGATGACCCGGGTGTGAAATCCATCATGGCCGACATCGCGCGACCTGTGACGACTTATGGCTTGCGCGAAGGCGCGCAAGTGCGGGCCTTGAATGTGCGGGCCGACAACGGGCAAATGCATTTCACCGTGCAACGCCGCAATGGTGTCACCTTGCCTGACTTGCCCATCGTGCTGAATTTGCCGGGTGAGCACAATGTGCTCAATGCCTTGGCGGCCATTTCGGTGGCGGTGGAGTTGGGTGTGGATGATTTGGCTGTGCAAAGCGCTTGGCCCAATTCAAGGGTGTGGGCAGACGTTTTCAGCGCTATGGGGATGTGGCCACCGCAGATGGCAAAGGCCGTTTCACGGTCATCGATGATTACGGCCACCACCCGGTTGAAATGGCGGCCACACTGGCTGCAGCGCGCGGGGCGTTTCCGGGCCGACGCTTGGTTTTGGCTTTCCAGCCGCACCGTTTCAGCCGCACCCGAGATTGCTTCGAAGACTTCGTCAAAGTCATCAGCCAAGGCTGTGACAGTGTTTTGTTGTCAGAGGTCTATGCCGCAGGCGAAGCCCCGATCGTGGCGGCCGATGGCCGCTCCTTGGCGCGTGCCTTGCGGGTGGCGGGCCCACTTGAGCCCGTGTTTGTGGCTCAAATTGCCGACATGCCACAGATGGTGATGGCCAATGCCCGCGATGGCGATGTGCTCATTGCATGGGGCAGGCTCGATCGGTGCCACACCCGCCCAAGTGGTGGCCTTGGCCGGTTCGGCGCTCTCGCAGGAGGCCACAGCATGAGCGGCTTGAGCGTTTCATCGGCTGCGCAGCTGGGCAAAGTGGCCGTCTTGATGGGCGGGCGCTCAGCCGAGCGTGAGGTGTCTCTGATGTCGGGCCAGGGCGTGCTCAAGGCCTTGTTGGACAGCGGGGTGGATGCCCA
>JACDQO010000147.1 GCA_015657605.1 Limnohabitans sp.
CGCCAAGCCACCGCTTTGCAAAGCCCGGTGGTGGGCAGTGTGCAGGCCCAGCAGGCCTCGCAGTCGCAACGTCCTTTTGGTTTGAGCCTGAACAAAGCGCAGTTCTTGTTGTGTGTGGCGGGCGTGGCCTGTTGTGTGGCCATGGCCATGCCGCAGGTGCACATCGTGGCGTATTGCACCGACCTGGGTTTTGGCGCGGCACGCGGCGCAGAAATGCTCTCGCTCATGTTGGCCTGCGGCATCGCCAGCCGCTTGATTTCCGGGGCCATTTGCGACCGCATTGGCGGCCTGCGCACGCTGGTGCTGGGCTCGGTCTTGCAGGGTGTGGCGCTCCTCTTGTTTTTGCCCTTCGATGGCTTGGTGTCGCTCTACCTCATCTCAGCCTTGTTCGGTCTGTTTCAGGGTGGCATCGTGCCCGCTTACGCCATCATCGTGCGCGAATACTTTCCGGCCAAAGAAGCCGGTTCACGCGTGGGGGCGGTCATCATGGCCACGCTCTTGGGCATGGCTTTGGGCGGCTGGATGTCGGGCAAGGTGTTTGACATCACAGGCTCCTATCACGCCGCTTTCATCAACGGCGTGATGTGGAACGCGCTCAACCTGAGCATTGCCTTGTGGTTGCTGTGGCGCGTCAAGCGGGCAGCGGTGCAAGCGGCCTGAGTCAAGCAGGGGCTGACCAGCCGACAGCCTCATCGAGCGGGTAAATCGGCCGACGCAGTTTTTTGAACTGCAGCTCCCTGTAGTCCGATGTGCAGGCCCCCGCGCCTGCGCATTCCACCGTGGCACCGGCCAGATGCCCCAGGCCCGCGCGCCAATGCACCCGGCTTTTGAGCACCACAAAATCTTTTTGCGTGGGGTCGATGCCCAGGCACAGCAGGGCGTTCACGTCAAAGGGCTCGACATGGCGCGAGATCAGCGCCACCACCACATCGCCTGTGTCGATCACCACCGCTTGGCCCATGTTCTGCCGGGCACCTTGGCTCATGGGGCCTTTGTTGCGGTACTTGCCGTTCGAGATCAGCTTGACCACGCCGCTCAGCTCAATCGGTGCGCTGCGGTGCGGCATCAGTGGCATGGCCATCTTGCCGCCCACTTGCAATCGCACTTGGGCCCCTATACCCGCTGCAATCGCTTCTTGCACCGCCTGCGGTCAAAATCGCAAACACGGCCACGTTGCGCAAGCCCTGGCGCAGCACCTCGGCCAGCACGGCGGTGGTGTCCATGGTGCCGCCCGAGGCTGCATTGTCGTAATGGTCGAGCAACATCACCGGAAAGTCGTTGAGGGTCTTGGCGCGGGCCACCGACGCAGCCAGTGGCTCCAGTTCGTACACCCATTGCGAGCGGCTGTTCCAGGCCATTTGCATCAGTTCGTCGCGCAGGCGCTGCGCCAACGCGGGGTCGTTGTCGGTCACCACCACCACCGACATGCCCGCGTTTTCGATGTCGGCGTGCGGAAAACCGGTGAACACGCTCGCGCACAAAGCGCCTTCTTTTTCCATTTGCTGCGCACGCGCCTGGATGGAACGGTTGGGCTCGTCGAGCGAGCTTTGCCGCATGATGTGCGGAATCATGGGCAAGCGGCCCCAGGCTGTCGTGGGCTTGGCTTGGCCCTGCAGCAACTTGAGCAAGGCCGAGCCCGCCCTGACGCCTGTGCCATACATGTCCACATGCGGGTAGGTTTGGTAGCCCGCCACGGTTTGCGCCAGCTCGACCATGTCGGCGTAGACGTTGGCATGCATGTCGTAGGCCACGCCGATCGGCGTTTTGGGGTCGATGGCGCGGATGCGGCGCAGCAACTCGCCTTCACCGTCTTCGTGGCTTTGGCTCACCATGGCGCCGTGCAGGTCGAGCAAGATGCCGTCAAAACCGCCTCGTGCCACGGCCTGCAAAATCGTTTGGCTCATGGCCTCGTAAGCTTCGTCAAACACCAGCCCGCTGGGCGCGGCGTGCGCAGCCAGTGCCAGTTCATAGTCAGCCCCCGCCTTTTCTGCCAGGTCGATGAAAGCGCCGGTGGCCGTGCCTGTGCCGCGAAACGCTGCAATGGCTGCGTCGCCTCGCGGCGGTGCCTCACCTGGGCCGAGCGCAAAGCGCTGCAAGTCGGTGGGCACCGGCGAGAAGGTGTTGGTCTCGTGCATCATCATCGCAATCAGCAAACGCATGGCAAGTTCTCCAGTTCAACAGACTTTCA
>JACDQO010000148.1 GCA_015657605.1 Limnohabitans sp.
AAAAAGCCGATCAACAGCGTCGCCGACTTGAAGGGCATCAAGTGGCGTGCCTACAGCCCCACCACCGCCAGGATCGCAGAACTGATCGGCGCCCAGCCTGTGACGGTTCAAGCGGCCGAATTCTCGCAGGCCTTGGCCACAGGCGTGGTCGAGTCGACCATGACATCGGGCGCCACGGGCGTGGACAGCAAACTGTTCGAGCACCTCAAGTTCTACTACGACGTCCAGGCTTGGCTGCCCAAGAACGCAGTGATACGCCAACAAAAAGCCTTTGACACGCTGGACAAACCCACCCAGGACGCTTTGATCAAAGCCGCTGCTGCGGCCGAGACTCGGGGCTGGGCCGAATCACGCAAGGTCAACACCACCACACTGGAAACCCTCAAAGCCAATGGCATGACCGTGACCCCACCTTCGGCGCAACTCAAAGCCGACATGAAAAAAGTGGGCGACACCATCATGAAAGAGTGGCTTGAGAAGTCCGGTGCCGAAGGCAAAGCCATCGTTGACGCTTTCAACCGCTGACCGCATGCGCAAACTGCTCAACGCCATTTATGACAGCAGCGCCGCGTTGGCGGCGCTGTGCATGTGCGGCCTGCTGTTCATGGTGCTGCTGTCCGTCTTGAGTCGGCAGTTCCATGTCCATGTGCCCGGCACCGATGCCTATGCCGGTTACCTCATGGCCGGGGCCGGATTTTTGGCGTTGGCCCACACCTTGAAGCGCGGCGAACACATCCGCGTCACCTTGGTGCTGAGCATGTTCAAAGGCACTGCCCGCCGGGGCTTAGAAATTTTCAGTCTCGTGCTGGCCAGCCTGCTGGCCGTTCTGTTTGCTTTTTACAGTTGCCGCCTGGTTTGGCAGTCCATTGAGTTTCATGACATCTCTACGGGCAATGACGCCACACCTTTGTGGATTCCGCAGCTGGTCATGGCGCTGGGCACCGTGATTTTGCTCTGGCCTTGTCGACGAATTGGTGCTCGAAATCCAAGGTCGCCGCTGCGCCACCGACAGCGGCGAGATGCTGCGCAACGAATGACCCGCCATGAATGACATGATGATCACAGGGCTCTTGGTCCTGACGCTGTTTTTGATTTTGGGCAGTGGCGTGTGGATTGGTCTCACGCTGTCTGGCGTGGCATGGGTGGGCATGCAATTGTTTTCCGCCAGACCCGCGGGTGACGCCATGGCGATGACCATCTGGGGCTCCGCTTCGAGCTGGACACTGACGGCATTGCCCCTGTTCATCTGGATGGGCGAAATTTTGTTTCGCACGCGTCTGAGCCAAGACATGTTCAAGGGCCTGGCGCCATGGATGCAGGCCCTGCCTGGGCGCTTGCTGCACACCAATGTGGTGGGCTGTGCCATCTTTGCGGCTGTTTCAGGGTCGAGTGCAGCCACCTGCGCCACGATCGGCAAAATGACTTTGCCAGAGCTGCAAAGACGCGGCTACCCCGAGAACATGGTGATCGGCACTTTGTCGGGCTCGGGCACGCTGGGCCTGCTCATCCCGCCGTCCATCATCATGATCGTTTATGGCGTAGCGGCCGATGTGTCCATTGCCCAGCTTTTCATTGCTGGGGTCTTGCCCGGCTTGCTGCTGGCCGGGCTGTTTTCGGGCTATATCATTTTTTGGTCCCTGCGCCACCCGGATCAAATTCCACCCCGTGACGCGCCGATGAGTTTCATGCAAAAGCTGGAGGCCTCCAGCAGCCTGATCCCGGTCGTCTTGCTGATTGCAGCGGTCTTGGGCTCGATTTACACCGGCTTTGCCACGGCCACCGAAGCGGCCGCAGTGGGCGTGGTGGGCTCTTTGGCCTTGTCGGCAATGCAAGGCACCATGAGTTGGTCGGTGTTCAAACAGGCCTTGATGGGGGCCACACGCCTTTACTGCATGATCGCTCTGATCTTGGCAGGCGCGGCGTTTTTGACCTTGTCCATGGGCTACATCGGCCTGCCGCGCCACTTGGCCGAATGGATTGGAAGCCTGGGCCTCAGCCCCTTCGCGCTCATCATGGCCTTGATGGTGTTTTTCATCCTCTTGGGTTGCTTTCTGGACGGCATCTCGATGGTGGTGCTGACCATGGGCGTGCTCATGCCCACCGTGCAAAAAGCGGGCATCGACCCGGTCTGGTTTGGCATCTTTGTGGTGTTCGTGGTCGAGATGGCGCAAATCACGCCACCGGTGGGCTTCAACCTGTTTGTGCTGCAGGGCATGACGGGCAAGCAACTGCCCTACATCGCACGCGTGTCCATGCCCATGTTTTTCCTGATGGTCGGCGCGGTGTTGCTGATTTACTTTGTGCCCGGCATCGTGACCTGGCTGCCCACCCAGATGAAACTCTGAGCTTCAAGGTCGGCTCATCCCCTATGATTCAACCCGTCCCCAAAGGACGGGTTGTTCATTTGGGCAGTAAGGATTGTTTGTGTTCAAAAATGTGATGGTTTACCGCATCGGCGAGGGCTTTGCGCCCTCCTTGGCCGATGTGCAGGCGGCCCTGGAGCCGATGCAGTTTGTAGAGTGTGGCGCCAGCCAAGACAAATCGATCGGCTGGGTGCCTCCACGAGGCGAAGCCCATGGGCCGTTGGTCGAGTCGGTGGGTGGGCAATGGATCATGAAGCTCATGATCGAATCCAAGGCGGTGCCCGGCAACGTGGTGCGCCGCAAGGTGGACGAACGCATCGCCGAAATCGAAGCCGCCACCGGCCGCAAACCCGGCAAAAAAGAAAAACGCGAGCTGATGGACGACGTGCTGCTGTCGCTGCTGCCGCAGGCCTTTGCGCGCCAGGCCACCGTGCTGGTGTGGATGGACCTGGAAAACCGCCGCTTGGTGCTCAATGCGGGCAGCCAAGGCAAGGCCGACGAAGTCATGTCCGCGCTCATGAATGTCATGGGCGGCTTGTCGGTGTCGCTGATCCAGACCGTGACCTCTCCACAAGCGGCCATGACGCAATGGCTGCTGGCGCCCACATCCGACGAATGGCCAGCAGACCTCACGGTGGAGCGCGAAACCGTGCTCAAGTCCACCGGTGAAGACGCCGCCAGCGTGCGCTTTACCCGCCACCATCTGGCCAACGACGATGTGCGCAAGCATGTCATGGAAGGCAAACTGCCCACGCAATTGGCGCTCAGCTGGGACGGCCGCGTGGCCTTTGTGCTGACCGAGACCCTGCAGCTGAAAAAAGTGCAATACCTCGACGGCGTGATGGACGAATCGGGCACGGACAAAAATGAAGACCGCTTTGACGCCGACGTGGCCTTGTCTACCGGCTTGCTCGGGCCGCTGATCGACAGCCTGATCGAAGCCCTGGGCGGTGAGATGCAACTGGGTACAGCGGCTGCCGACGAAGACCCGCCGTTTTAAAACCGGTCATCCGAAACCGAAAGGACCCATGCCATGCTCACGGTGATCGCGATTTGCTTGGGTGCTTGTGTGGGTGCGCTCTCGCGCTGGCAGCTGGGCCTGTGGCTCAACCCAGCCAGCGCCAGCGCCGGGCTCATGCCTTGGGGCACCTTGGCCGCCAACCTGATCGGCGGTTATCTGGTGGGCGTGTGTGTGGGCGTGTTCCAGCAACTGCCCGAACTCGACCCGGTTTGGCGCTTGGCCTTGGTCACAGGCTTTCTGGGGGCACTGACCACGTTCTCCAGCTTCTCGGCCGAAGTCGTGGCCATGCTGCAACAAGGCCGCTTGGCGCTGGCGGCAGGCACCGCCAGCTTGCACTTGTTGGGCTCCCTGGCCCTCACGTTGCTGGGACTCAAAACCGTGGGTCTGCTCTGGGCGCGGTGATCCGAAAAACCCTCATTCGTGTGGAACAGGTTGGAGGGCTTTTAGCCTCCGTGCTTGAAACCTGAGATCCAAGCGCACATCTGCTTGGGAAATGTGAGGCGGGTGAGCGGCGACCTTGCCAAACAGCCTCTTTCCAGAAGGCCTATTCATTTTGGTCTGAATCGAACGGGCCACCTCTGGTGATAGCATATTTGCGGGTGCTGCATGGATGTTCATGCATCAGGTTGGGTGAAGGTCGGGCCGCCTCACCGCACGGCTTCGGCCGTTGGAGTCCTCCCGATGAACCACCCATTCCTGCCCTGGATTGCTGCAGCCATTTTCGCCTTGGCTGTTCTACACACTTTCAGCACCAAATACTTTGAACACCTGGCCCACAAGCAGCCGCGCCATGCCGGCGTATGGCATCTCTTGGGCGAGGTCGAAGTGGTGTTTGGCCTGTGGGCCATGGTGCTGGCCATCGCCCTGCTCACCTTAGCGGGCAAGGCGCCCACCCTCGAATACCTCGAATCTCGGAACTTCACTGAACCGCTTTTTGTGTTTGCCATCATGGTGGTGGCAGGCACACGGTCCATCCTGCAGGTCTGCGGCCTGATCGTGCAGCAAATCGCACGCATAACGCCATGGCCCAAAGCGATGGTCAACTATTTTCTTTTGTTGTCGGTGGTGCCCTTGCTGGGCTCCTTGATCACCGAGCCAGCAGCCATGACATTGGCCGCACTGATGCTGCGTGACTCGGTGTTCTCTGCCAGGGTCAGCGAAAAACTGAAGTACGCCACGCTGGGCGTTCTGTTTGTCAACATCTCGATTGGCGGGACGCTGACCCCCTTTGCCGCCCCGCCTGTGCTGATGGTGGCGGCCACTTGGCAATGGGACTTGGCCTTCATGCTCCAGACCTCGGCTGGAAAGCGGCTGTGGCCGTGTTCGTCAATGCAACCATGGTGACACTGTTGGTGCGGCGTGAACTGTTGGGCTTGGGTGAGCCCACGGCTGCGCGCATGACAGTGCCCCCCGTCGTGGTGGCCGTTCATTTGGCCTTTCTCCTGGGCATTGTGCTGTTTGCCCATCATCCAGTGGTGTTCATGGGTCTGCTTTTGTTCTTCATTGGCTACGCATCGGCCTATGCCGCGCACCAGGACCGTTTGATTCTTCGCGAGGCTTTGCTGGTCGCATTCTTCCTCGCCGGCTTGGTGGTTCTGGGAGGGCAGCAGTCGTGGTGGCTTCAGCCTCTGCTGATGGGCCTCAGCGCCGATGCCGTTTTTTACGGGGCCACCGCATTGACGGCCATCACCGACAATGCCGCGCTGACCTACCTG
>JACDQO010000149.1 GCA_015657605.1 Limnohabitans sp.
CGCCGCATGCTGATCGGCCGCGAATTGTTTGCCGAAACCTGTTAAGCCACAAACAAGTCCCAGACCATGCAAACACTGCTTGCCAAAAACCGCGAATGGGCTGCGCGCATGAAGCGCGAAGACCCTGAGTTTTTCATACGTTTGGCGAACCAGCAAAACCCGAAATTCTTGTGGATCGGTTGTTCGGACAGCCGTGTGCCGGCCAACCAGATCACCGGCCTGGATCCGGGCGAAGTGTTTGTGCACCGCAATGTGGCCAACTTGGTCGTGCATTCCGATTTGAATGCTTTGTCGGTCATTCAGTACGCGGTCGATGTGCTCAAGGTTGAGCAGATCATGGTGGTCGGTCATTACGGGTGTGGTGGTGTGCTGGCCACCTTGCGTGGTTTGCGCGTGGGCTTGGTTGACAACTGGTTGCGGCATGTGCACGACGTGAAAGTGCGGCACCGTCGCCGACTCGATCACCTGACGGTGCCCGAGCAGGAAGATGCCTTGTGTGAAATGAATGTGATCGAACAAGTGGGCAATGTGGCCTTGACCAATGTGGTGCAAGACGCATGGGCACGCGGTCAGAAACTCAGCGTGCACGGCTGGTGTTACGGCATCAAGGATGGCCTGGCCAAAGACCTGGGGGTGAGCATGAGCCATCCTGGCGAGGTGCTGGCTGTGTTTCGAAATGCGCTCAAGCGCTATCCGAGAGGCGGGTGATGTCCATGAGCCTGGCAGAGTTTTTGGAGTTGGGCAGCTATGCAGTGACCGTGTTCGGTTTGCCTTATGCCGTCTGGGTCTTCTGGCTCGAGCAGCGCAAGGAGCGCGAAAACGAAGAAGAAGAGGCCTACCAGCACCTGTCAGACGCCTACAACGACTTTTGAAGGTGGTGCTGGACCACGCCGATTTGCAGTTGCGCACCACCCAGGCCTTGCGCGATCCCACACCCGAGCAGCGTGAACGCATGATGACCATCTTCGACATGCTCATCGCCTTGTTCGAGCGGGCCTATTTGATTGCTTATCGCGAAGCCATGAGCGCCACCGAACAGAGGCGCTGGAACTCTTGGGACGACTACATGCGCGAGTGGTGCAGGCGCGACGATTTCCGTTTGGCCTTGCCCCTCTTGCTGCGCGGCGAAGACCCTGATTTCGTGGCCTACATCCGCCGCATCGCCGAAGAAGAAACCGGCGAACACCTCATCATTGCCGACATCCACGCCTGAAAGGAATCCTTATGTCACACGATCCCATCGTCATCGTCAGCGCTGCCCGCACCCCCATGGGCAGCTTCCAGGGCGACTTTTCCGCGCTGGCCGCCCATGATCTTGGCGGCGCAGCGATCAAAGCCGCCGTGGAGCGCGCTGGCATCAGCCCTGAGCTGGTGACCGAAGTGTTGTTTGGCAACTGCCTGATGGCAGGCCAGGGCCAGGCACCAGCGCGTCAAGCGGGTTTCAAGGGCGGTTTGCCCAAGAGCGCGGGCGCGGTCACCTTGTCCAAGATGTGCGGCTCGGGCATGCGCGCGGCCATGTTCGCGCACGACATGCTGGTGGCCGGCACACACGAGGTGCTGGTGGCGGGCGGTATGGAGAGCATGACCAACGCGCCTTACCTCATGCTCAAGGGCCGTGGCGGTTACCGCATGGGCCACGACCGCATCTTTGACCACATGATGCTCGACGGCTTGGAGGACGCTTACGAGCCCGGCCGCAGCATGGGCACCTTTGGCGAAGACTGCGCCGCCAAGTACAGCTTCACCCGCGCCGAGCAAGACCACTTTGCCACCACCAGCGTGCAGCGCGCCAAGGCCGCCACCGAGTCCGGCGGGTTTGCGGCCGAGATCACGCCCGTCACGGTGAAAGACCGCAGCGGCGAACGTGTGGTGGCCATCGACGAAGGCCCCGGCAAAGTCAAGCTCGACAAAATCACCAGCCTCAAGCCCGCCTTCAAGAAAGACGGCACCATCACCGCCGCCAGCAGCTCGTCCATCAACGACGGCGCTGCTGCCATGGTGCTGATGCGCGAAAGCACCGCAGCCAAGCTGGGCTGCAAACCGCTGGCCCGCATCGTCAGCCACGCC
>JACDQO010000150.1 GCA_015657605.1 Limnohabitans sp.
AAAAGGTACGCACCGACCTGTGGGGTTACGCCGCTGGCGAGACGCTGAGCAACGAAGACCTGATTGCTGAAAAATACCAAGGTATTCGCCCCGCGCCTGGCTACCCCGCCTGCCCCGACCACAGCGCCAAACACGCCATGTTCGATTTGTTGCAATGCCAAGACATCGGCATGGGCCTGACCGAGAGCTTGGCCATGACACCCGCGGCCAGCGTCAGCGGTTTCTACATCGCGCACCCCGAGGCGCAGTATTTCAACGTGGGCAAAGTGGGCGATGATCAGGTCAGTGATTTGGCGCAGCGCAGCGGGGTGGACGTCAAAGACCTGCAGCGCTTGTTGGCCCCCAACTTGTAAGGCACCATGCAAAATTTCTGGACCGCCTGTGGTCATCAACATCTGACGCGCAACGAGCGCGGCTGGATGAGCGCCACGCCCGACTATTGGCGCTTGTGGTTGGGGCGTCCAGAGTTGGCGCTGGTTCCGGAGTCTTGCAAGGCCGAAAAGCGCTTGCACCAGGCGCTGTTGGACGCGCCTTTGATGGCGGTGACACCCGCGCAACTCAAGGCCTTCAAGGACGATGATGCGCGCGAAAACTACGAGCTGTTTTTGCGCTTTCGAGACGATGTGGAGAGTGCGGGTTCTCTTGAAGCGGCCTACATGGCTTGGCAACAATCCGGCAACATCCAAATGCCGCCGCTCTTCATTGACGTGGTGGTCCAGGCCATCGTGTGCAATGTGCTCGCCGATGTGCAAGACGCTTGGGTATGGCGCGCGGCTGAGTTGCTGTTTCGCCGCCAACGCATCACCATCGAAGGCGGCCGTGTGCTGTCGGGTGACAGCGACACCCTGGACAGCCTCAAAGCCACCGGGGGTTTGGGCGAGGTGGGCCGCTTGTTGATGGAAGGCGGTGCCACGCTCAAGGCGGTTGATGTGAAGGTGCTGCACCCGGACAACGCTGAGCGCTACTTCGCGCAGCGCGAGGGCTTGGGCCGTTACGCCTTTTTGCTCGACATGACGCACGAACTGCAAAACGAATTGCCGCACGGATTGATTTTGAGCATGGTCAATGCCCGCTCGGGTCTGAAAGCCTTGTCCTTGGTGCTCGCTCGCTGGGTGCAACACTTTTTGGGTGTGGCCGTCAGCATCGAGCCGGTGCAAAAGGTGGACGATCCGGCTTGGCGCTGGCATGTGGGGCTGGACGCCACGGCCACAGCCTTGCTCAATGACCTTTACCAAGGCGTTGAGCTGGACGCCAAGCGCCAGCAGCAACTCATCAGTTTGTTCAAGCTGCGTTTTGCCAATCCGGATGACATGCGCGCCGATGTGCGCGGCAAAACGGTTTATTTGGGTCTGGCCATGAACGAGCAGGGCTTGCTCAAGCTCAAGCCGCAAAACCTCTTGCTGAATTTGCCGCTGGTGCAAGAAGTTTGACCTGACCCTGTTGGGCGGCATTTTTCAACCGAAGGTACCTGGGGTCCATCCATGCGTTTTCGCCAAAACCTTGTCTGGCTGTTGTTGGCGCTGGCCCTCGGTGCGTTTATCGCGCTGGACCTGGGGCGGTTCTTGAGCTTTGAACAACTCAAGGCCAGCCAGGCGGGGTTCGCGCAGCTGCACGCGCAGCAGCCGTTCACGGTGGCCGCGGTGTATTTTGGGGTTTACGTGCTGGCCACTGCTTTGTCGATTCCGGGCGCGGTCATCATCACCTTGGCGGGCGGTGCGGTCTTTGGCTTGTGGCAGGGTTTGCTGCTGGTGTCGTTCGCTTCCACCATCGGCGCCACCCTGGCTTTTTTGGCTTCGCGATTTGTGCTGCGCGAGTGGGTCGAAGCGCGTTTTCGTCAGCGTCTGGCCGACATCAACGCGGGCGTGGGCAAAGAGGGTGCGTTTTACCTGTTCACCTTGCGCTTGATCCCGGTCGTGCCGTTCTTCCTGATCAACCTGCTCATGGGCCTGACGCGCATGAAAACCTGGACGTTCTACTGGGTGAGCCAGTTGGGCATGCTGGCGGGCACGGCGGTGTATGTGAATGCGGGCACGCAACTGGCGCAGTTGGACTCATTGCAAGGCATTCTGAGCCCGGCGCTGTTGGGTAGCTTTGTGTTGCTGGGCATCTTCCCTTTGTTGGCGCGGCGTGTGCTGGCGGCAGTTCAAAAGCGTAAGGTCTATGCCCGTTGGGACAGCGTGCACCCCAAGACCTTTGACCGCAACCTGATCGTGATCGGCGGTGGCGCGGCAGGTTTGGTGTCGGCCTACATTGCCGCCGCAGTCAAAGCCAAAGTCACTTTGATCGAGGCCCACAAGATGGGCGGCGACTGCCTGAACTACGGCTGCGTGCCGAGCAAGGCCTTGATCAAGAGCGCCAAGCTGGCCCACCAGATGCGCCACGGCGCACAGTACGGCCTGAGCGACACCGCGCCCAGTTTCAGCTTCAAGGCGGTGATGCAGCGTGTGCACGATGTGATCAAAGCCATCGAGCCGCACGACAGTGTGGAGCGGTACACCGGCTTGGGTGTGCAGGTGCTGCAGGGTTACGGCAAGTTGGTGAACCCTTGGACGGTGGAGGTGGCTTTGAACGACGGCACGACACACAGGCTGACCGCCCGCAGCATCGTCATCGCCACCGGTGCCCGCCCCTTTGTGCCGCCACTGCCCGGCTTGAACGATGTGGGTTATGTGACCAGCGACACACTGTGGGACGCATTCGCACAGCTCGACGAAGTGCCCCAACGTCTGGTGGTGCTCGGCGGCGGGCCGATTGGCTGCGAGCTGTCGCAAAGCTTTGCGCGGCTGGGCTCACACGTCACCCAAGTGGAAATGGGCGCACGCATCATGGTGCGCGAAGACGCAGAGGTCAGCGAACTCGCCAAAGCCTCACTGCAGGCCGACGGTGTGCAAGTCCTCACCGGCCACCAAGCGCTGCGCTGCGAGTTGGTTGACGGCCAAAAGACTCTGGTGGTGGAACACAAGGGCGCTGAAAAGCGCATCGTGTTTGACCAACTGCTGTGTGCCGTGGGCCGCGTGGCGCGTTTGCAGGGTTATGGCTTGGAAGACTTGGGGAATCCCTACGCACCGCACTGTGGACACCAACGAGTACCTGCAAACCATCTACCCCAACATCTACGCTGCGGGTGATGTGGCGGGGCCGTTTCAGTTCACCCACACCGCCGCGCACCAAGCGTGGTACGCGGCCGTCAACGCGCTGTTTGGCGAGTGGAAGCTGTTCAAGGCCGACTACTCGGTGATTCCGTGGGCCACCTTCATCGACCCCGAGGTGGCGCGTGTGGGCCTGAACGAGCAAGAAGCCAAAGAGAGAAACATCCCGTATGAAGTGACCAAGTACGGCATCGACGACCTGGACCGTGCCATCGCAGACAGCGAAGCCCACGGCTTTGTGAAGGTGCTCACCGTGCCGGGCAAAGACCGCATTTTGGGTGTGACCATCGTGGGCGCACACGCGGCAGACTTGTTGGCCGAATATGTGCTGGCCATGAAACATGGCTTGGGCTTGAACAAAATCCTGGGCACCATCCACACCTACCCAACCATGGCCGAAGCCAACAAGTACGCCGCTGGTGAATGGAAGCGGGCACACGCGCCGCAAAAGCTGCTGGCCTGGGTGAAAAAGTACCACGATTGGCGACGCGGATGACCTCGGCTTGGAAACCGGCCTCGGCGCTGCTGGCCATGGCCTGCGCCATATCACCCGCCTTTTCGCAAAGCCTCTCGCCTTTGGTGCCCGCCGATGGCTCAGCCGCCAGCACCTGGCGTTTTGTGGGCTTTCCCAAGTCCAAGGCCGACATTCCCGCCACCCGCTTTGAACTGGCCGAGGTGCAAGGCGAGCGGGCGATCAAGGTCAGCACCCGCGCTTCGTATGGCACCTGGGTGCACGACTTGCCCAAAGCCGACCCGGGCCGCCTGCAATGGCGTTGGCGTCTGGATCAGCCACTCACAGGGGGCAAAGTCGTCGCCGACATCCTGACCAAAGCAGGAGACGACGCGGCCCTCAAAGTGTGTGTGATGTTTGACCACCCGCTGGACCGCGTGCCTTGCCCAGCGCCACGCTGCTGCGGATTGCCGCAGCATCAGTGGCGAAGACTTGCCCGCTGCCACGCTGTGCTACGTGTGGGACAGCGTGTACCCGGCGGGCCTGCAAGGCGCCAACCCCTACACCCAGCGCGTGCGCTTCATCACGCTGCAAGGCAAGGGCGCACCCCTGGCCCAATGGCAAACCGAAACCCGCGACCTGGCTGCCGACTTTGCCAAGTTGTTTGCCGACGAGTTGCCATCAGGCGCCGCCGTGCCCAAAGTGCTTGCGGTGCTGGTGGGGGCTGACAGCGACAACACGGCTGCTGAAAGTGTGGGCTGGGTGAAGGCCCTCAACTGGACACGCTGAAGGTTTTGAGCGCTGGAACGGGTCGAGGGCTTTGCCGGGTTGATGGGTCTGCATCCGAAAGGATGCGTCCAGTCTCAGGCGGCCTTTTTGCCGTACAAGTCATCCAGCAACGCCAGGCCGTTCGGGTATTGGGCTGCACTGCGCTTTTCTTCTTGGCGGGTTCGCCATTTGCGCATCGGTTGGCCATCTTGCAATTGCTGAACCAAATAGGGCAACCAGCGGCGCGCGCGATGCGC
>JACDQO010000151.1 GCA_015657605.1 Limnohabitans sp.
CGCGAGCTGATGGAGCTGCACGGCGACAGCATCGAAATCGACGTTTGAATTTCTTGTAGGTCGGAGCTTCAGCTCCGACAAATGTGTGCGCACCCCACGTCGGAGCTCAAGCTCCGACCTACAAAACCATTGACATGACCACTGACCACTTGACCCCCGAAACCGCAGCCGCTCCCGAAGGCGACCACCTCGGCGCTTACGCCCAGCGTGCCTATCTGGAATACGCGCTGTCCGTCGTCAAAGGCCGCGCCTTGCCCGATGTGTGCGACGGCCAAAAACCGGTGCAGCGGCGCATTTTGTATTCGATGGACCGCATGGGTTTGTCCTACAGCGGCCCCAACAACAACACCGCCGCCAAACCCGTCAAAAGTGCCCGTGTGGTGGGCGATGTGCTGGGCCGTTACCACCCGCACGGCGACACCGCCGCCTATGACGCGTTGGTGCGCATGGCACAAGACTTTTCGCAGCGCTACCCACTCATCGACGGGCAAGGCAATTTTGGCTCGCGTGACGGCGACGGCGCAGCCGCCATGCGTTACACCGAGGCGCGTTTGTCGCGCATCACCAGCTTGCTGCTGGATGAGATCGACATGGGCACGGTGGACTTCATCCCCAACTACGACGGCTCGACCGAAGAGCCGCGCCAGCTGCCTGCCCGCCTTGCCCTTCAGCCTTCTCAACGGCGCCAGCGGCATTGCCGTGGGCCTGGCCACTGAGATCCCCAGCCACAACCTGCGCGAAGTGGCCGATGCCTGCGTCGCTTTGATCCGCAACGACAAGCTGAGCGACAGCGAGCTGATGGCCATCATCCCCGGCCCCGACTACCCCGGTGGCGGCCAGATCATCAGCCCGGCCAGCGACATCGCCGATGCTTACCGCACCGGTCGCGGCAGCCTCAAAGGGCGTGCCCGCTGGAAGATCGAAGACCTGGCCCGTGGCCAATGGCAGCTGGTGGTGACCGAGTTGCCGCAAGGCGTGAGCTCGCAGCGCGTGCTCGAAGAGATTGAAGAGCTCACCAACCCCAAGGTCAAAGCTGGGAAGAAAGCGCTCAGCACCGACCAGTTGCAACTCAAGGCCAGCATGTTGGCGGTGCTGGACGTGGTGCGTGACGAATCGAGCAAAGACGCTGCCGTGCGTTTGGTGTTCGAGCCCAAGACCAGCCGCATCGAACAGCAAGAACTCATCACCGCCTTGCTGGCCCACACCAGCCTCGAAACGTCTGCGCCGATCAACATGACGTCGGTGGGCATCGACGGCAAGCCAGTCCAGAAGTCGCTGCGCCAGATGTTGGTGGAGTGGATCAGTTTCCGCCAGACCACCATCACCCGCCGCAGCCAGCACCGCCTGAACAAAGTGCTGGACCGCATCCACATTTTGGAAGGCCGCCAGCTGGTGCTGCTGAACATCGACGAGGTGATCCGCATCATCCGCCACAGCGACGAGCCCAAGCCCGCGCTGATCGAAGCCTTCAAGCTGAGTGACCGCCAGGCCGAAGACATTTTGGAGATTCGCCTGCGCCAATTGGCCAGGCTCGAAGCCATCAAGATCGAGCAAGAGCTGAGTGAGCTGCGCCAAGAGCAGGGCAAGCTCGAAGAGATTTTGGGCGGCCCCGCCGCGCTGCGCCGCCTGATGATCAAAGAGATCGAAGCCGACGCCAAAACCTTTGCCGACCCGCGACGCACGCTGATCCAGGAAGAGAAAAAAGCCATCGCCGAAGTCAAGGTGGTGGACGAGCC
>JACDQO010000019.1 GCA_015657605.1 Limnohabitans sp.
AAGCAGGTCTACCACCTGTTCCAGTTCATCGAGAAATTGCTCAAAGAGTTGCCCGCCAGCGAAACAGGCCCTACGCTGGCCGACCATGGCGCGGGCAAGTCGTATCTGGGCTTCATCATTTACGACCTGTTTTCAAGGCGCTGGGTCAGGGCACGATCTACGGCATCGAGACCCGCAGCGAACTGGTGGCCTCGTCTCAAGCCCTGGCCCAGCGGCTGGGCTTTGAGCGCATGCAGTTCCTCAACCTGAGCGTAGCCGAATCGGCGCACAGCGACGCGCTGCCTGGGCAGATCGACGTGGTCACCGCGCTGCACGCCTGCGATACCGCCACCGATGACGCCATCGCTTTCGGCCTGCAAAAGAAAGCCAAGTTCATGGTGCTGGTGCCTTGCTGCCAGGCCGAGCTGGCCCGGGCGCTCAACCAGAACAAGGCGCTCAATTTGCAGCGCACGCCTTTGGCCGAGTTGTGGCGGCACCCCCTGCACACCCGCGAAGTGGGCAGCCAACTCACCAACGTGCTGCGTTGCCTGTACTTGGAATCCCAGGGCTACGCAGTCACCGTGACCGAGCTGGTGGGCTGGGAGCACAGCATGAAGAACGAGCTCATCTTGGCCAAGTACACCGTCCAGAAAAAACGTGCATCCGGTGAGCGCCTGTTGGCGCTGCTGCAGGAGTTTGGCGTGCAAGCGCTGATGGGGGCGCGTTACCCGCTGGTGTTGAACACAGCAGCGGGATGATCGAGTACCACTGACAAGGGCTTGAGCAGCGGGTCAGAGTTGGCCCGCTGTCTCGATCAAGACCGCTCTTTATTCCGCTTCGATTTTTGCGTCGCGAATCGCTTTGGCCCATTTGGCGGTTTCCAGCCTGTTGCGCTGGGCCAAAGCTTCGGGTGTGCCCGGAGCGGTTTCAAAGCCGATGGCCGAAAACCTCTCGATGATGTCCTTGTCGGCGACCGCCGTGTTGAGGGCTCGGTTCAAGCGTGTGATCACATCGGGTGGCGTGCCGGCCGGGGCGAACAGCGCGAAATAGGCGATCAACTCGTAATCCTTGAGGCCCAGCGCTTCGTTGACGGTGGGCAACTCGGGGATGGCCTTGGAGCGCTGCATCGAGGTCACGGCCAAGCCGCGGATCTTGCCCGCTTTGACCTGGGGCAGCATGACCGCAAAGTCGGCCGTGAACAGATTCACCTGTCCGCCGATCAGGTCGGTCATGGCGGCAGGACCGCTCTTGTAGGGCACATGGGTCATCTCGATGCCCGCCATGCTTTGCAGCATTTCGGTGGACACGCGCTGCGAGGTGCTGGCGCTGGCAAAGGTCAATTGGGTGGGCTTGGCCTTGGCCGCAGCCACCAACTCCCGCAAGTTCTTGACGGGCACATCGTTGTTGACCGCCACGATCAGCGGCACCGAACCAATGTAACCAATCGGCGCGAAAGCGGTGTCCTGGTCATAGGGCAGTTTTTTCATCAGGCTTTTGAGGGCCGCGTTGGTGCTGTTGGTGCCCACCATGATGGTGTAACCGTCCGGGGTCGATTTGGCCAACGCATCGGCGCCCAGCATGCCGTTCACGCCCGCACGGTTTTCGATGATGATGGGCTGGCCAAGCACCTCAGACATTTTCTGTGTGAAGGCTCTGCCAATCTGGTCGGTCGCACTGCCGGCTGCAAAGGGCACGATGGCTTTGATGGGCTTGTTGGGGTAGGCCTGGGCCAGTGCCTGAGAGGCCACAAGGCCGAGGCCCAAAGCGGCAGACAACAAAGTGGCAATGCGCAAACGTTTCATGGGGTCTCCATTGTGTAAAAAAATCATTCAATCACAAATGTCAGCAGGTGTGCACTCAGGCATTTCCCGTGGGCGTCCAAGGCCAGTGAGCGGGTCACGCCTCCGCCCAGCGCGTTGTGCATGACAAAGTTGAGCGCGCCCAGTTGGGGCAGGGCGTAGCGTTCCACCGGACCGTGCACCGTGCCTGCAAAGTGGGCTTGCACGCGTTCGGCGCTCAGGTGTTGTTCCAGCAAGGCAAAGTCTTTTTTGTCGTAAGCAATCACCGACAAGGTGGACCGGTTGCCTTTGTCCCCGGTGCGGGTGTGGGCGATGTCGCGCAGCCGCATGTCAGAGTCCTTCGGCGTTGAGCAGCACGGTGCTGGTGTGCACGGATTCGCGGGGCATGAGCACGGCCGCCGCAGCGATCACTTCGCGCACCGATCGGGTGGCACCTCCGCCGCCGGCTGGGCCGTTGGTGTAAAGCGCTTCGACTTCTTGGGCCACATGCTGGGCCTGCTTCAAGCTGGGCACGCGCAGTGCCACGCGGGCGCGCACTTCGACGGGTTCTGCCCTGTCAGCGGGTGAGGCGTTTGGCCCGAAGATGGCGTTCACGCCGATCAGGTCGTAGCGGCTCTCGAATTCACCGTAACCAGCATCGGTCAGGCGCTCGCGCACCACGTCGAGCGCCAGTTGGCCCCGTGCTTGCGCGCCCGGTCCGGCGTAGCTCATCTGCCCTTCACCGATGAAGCCGTCGCGGTAACCCAGCGTGACCTTGATCGTGTCGGTTCGGGGATGGCCCTGGCCGCCCATGACCTGCACGCGGTCTTGTCCTTGTTGGTTCAAGACCACTTGAGAAAAATCAGCCACCACATCAGGCTGCAGGTAGCGCGCCGGGTTCTCGATTTCATACAGCAGTTGCTCGGTGCAGGTGGCTACTGTCACGCAGCCGCCCGATCCCGCCACTTTGGTGATGACCGCATCACCCGAGGCACTGACTTCGGCCAGCGGAAAGCCTAGCCGCGCCAGATCCGGCACGTCTTTGTGGCCCGGGTCGGCAAAGTAGCCGCCCGTGATTTGCCCAGCGCATTCGAGCAAATGCCCGACCAGCACACCTTTGCCCAAGCGCGTCCAGTCGTCAGCGGCCCAGCCAAAGTGGTGCACCAAGGGGGCCAAAAACAGCGCCGGGTCGGCCACGCGCCCGGTGATGATGACCTGCGCATCGGATTGCAGCGCGGGCAGCAAGGCTTCGGCGCCCAAGTAGGCATTGGCTGAGATCAGTTGAGTGTGCAGATCGCCAAGGGTCTGGGTGGATTCGAGCACAGGCAAAGCCAAACCCGTTTGCGTCAAAGTGGCCAGAACATCGTCGCCCAGCACCACCGCCACTTTGACTTGGGGCAAGCCCAATTCACGGGCTACGGCCAACACCGCGTGCCCGGCCTGCAGGGGGTTGGCCGCGCCCATGTTGCTGATGATCCGGGTGCCCTGGCGTATGCACGCGGGCAACAACGCCGCATGCGGGCCTCCAGCATCGCGTCAAAGCCTGAAGCCGGGTCTTTGGAGCGTTCAAGCTGCGCCAGAGCAATCGTGCGTTCGGCCAGGCACTCGAAGACCAGGTAATCCAACTGGCCTTTTTCGGCCAACTCCAAGGCAGGCGGAATGCGGTCGCCGGCGTAGCCTGCACCAGCACCGATGCGGAGGGTTGTTTTCATGCCATCAGCATAAGCAAAACAGGCCCAAGCCTCTGTCGCCTTGGCTTTCATCGGGATCAAATTAATTGGGGTCAGATCCCAATTAAACTGGCGTTTTCTATCGGGAGTTCTCCATGGCCCGCCAACCCCGCCTCACCGTTGCCGCTTACCCGCACCATGTCATTCAGCGAGGCAACGACCGCCAGCCCATCGTGCGCGATGACGCGGACCGTGAGCGTTTACTCGGTCTCTGGCAAGAGCATGCGCAAACTTTCAAGGTGGCCATCCATGCCTATGTGATCATGGACAACCATTTCCATTTGCTGCTCACCCCCGAAACCGACGATGGCCTTCCGCAGATGATGCAGGCGGTGGGTCGGGCCTATGTGCGCTACTTCAATTTACGGCATCAGCGCACCGGCACCTTGTGGGAAGGGCGCTACCGCAGTAACTTGATTGAGAGTGAGCGCTATCTTTTGGCATGCATGGTCTACATCGACCTGAACCCGGTTCGGGCGGGCATGGTGCAGCAGCCCGCCGACTTCAAATGGTCCAGCCACAGGCACTGTATTGGGCAGGTGAGCGCCAAATGGGTGACCCCGCACGCCCTGTTTTGGGGCCTGGGCAACACGCCATTTGCCCGTGAGGCGGCTTATGCCGAGCTGGTGCAGACAGGTCTGTCCCAGCGCGAAAAAGAACAGCTGACCCAAAGCGCCTTGTCGGGCTGGGCGCTGGGTTCGGCCGATTTTGTGGAGGGCTTGCAGACCAGCACCCAGCGACGCTTGGTGCCGGGCAAGGCGGGGCGGCCATCCAAAAAGTCCTTGGATTGAATCTGTCCCCAATTAAATGAGAGTTATGTCAAAAGAAAAATTAATTGGGATCTGACCCCAATTAAAAAGTTTGGCATGGATGCTGCTGTGCACTACACTCGCCAATCTGCGTGAAAACCCTTAGGAGCGCCCATGACTTCGGCCAGTGCAAAAGAACATTTCCAATCGACCGGTCTGTATGACCCCGCCAACGAGCACGATGCTTGCGGTGTTGGCTTTGTGGCCCACATCAAAGGGCACAAGACCCACGCCATCGTGACCCAGGCGCTCAAGATTTTGGAAAACCTGGACCACCGGGGTGCGGTGGGTGCGGACGCGCTCATGGGCGACGGTGCCGGTATCCTGATCCAGCTGCCCGATGCGCTGTACCGCGACGAGATGGCCAAACAAGGTGTGGCCTTGCCCCCGTTTGGCGAATACGGCGTCGGCATGGTCTTCTTGCCCAAAGAACACGCCTCACGCATGGCTTGCGAGCAAGAGCTGGAGCGCGCCGTCAAGGCCGAAGGCCAAGTGGTGCTGGGCTGGCGAAATGTGCCCGTCAACCGCGACATGCCCATGTCGCCCACCGTGCGCGAAAAAGAGCCGGTCATGCGCCAGATCTTCATCGGCCGTGGTGCCGATGTGATCGTGCAAGACGCCTTGGAGCGCAAGCTGTACGTGATCCGCAAGACCGCCAGCGCTGCCATCCAGAATCTGCGCCTGACGCACAGCAACGAGTACTACATCCCCAGCATGTCCAGCCGCACCGCGGTTTACAAAGGCTTGCTGCTGGCCGACCAAGTGGGCACCTATTACCTGGACCTGCAAGACGAGCGCTGCGTCTCGGCTTTGGGCCTGGTGCACCAGCGTTTCTCCACCAACACCTTCCCCGAGTGGCCATTGGCTCACCCCTACCGCTATGTGGCGCACAACGGCGAGATCAACACCGTCAAGGGCAACTACAACTGGATGAAGGCCCGCGAAGGCGTGATGTCTTCGCCCGTGCTGGCCAATGACCTGCAAAAGCTCTACCCCATCAGCTTCGCCGGTCAGTCCGACACCGCCACCTTTGACAACTGCCTGGAACTGCTGACGATGGCGGGTTACCCCATCAGCCAGGCCGTGATGATGATGATCCCCGAGCCTTGGGAACAGCACACCACCATGGACGAGCGCCGCAAGGCCTTTTATGAATACCATGCTGCCATGCTCGAGCCATGGGACGGCCCCGCATCCATCGTGTTCACCG
>JACDQO010000152.1 GCA_015657605.1 Limnohabitans sp.
GGTCGCGGTTGGCAATCGTCAGGCGCAGCAGGGCGGCCAAATCGGGCGTGGTCCAGTCGCCGGCCATGTAGCCCTCGGCAAAACCAATGTCACCCGATTTCAGCACCTCGGCGCACATCTCCCAACGGTGGATGTGCAAGGCCGCAAACGGGGCTTCGTGCGTGCCAAAGACCTGAAGGTTGCCATCGGGCGCGTGTACGGTGAGCGTGCCAATCTTCAGGCGCGTCAAAAGACTCAACAAGCGCGCAGCGGCTTTGGGCAGGCTGGCGTGCGAAATGATGGCGGTGCGTTGGCCCAAAGCTTGGGCGTGGTCGGCAGTCTTCATGGAGGGTGGCATCCGGTGGGGTCCAGTCTTCATCGGGTCACAAAATCACGGGGCGGTTCGGGCTTGCGCCAAAACGGTACTTTTTTCAGCCAAAGCAGGAGCGCATGCCAGTGGATGCGGGCCACCACACTCAGTGTGAGCAGCGGAAAGCGCCACATCACGCGGCGCAAAGCCCCTGCGGTGGCGGGCTCGAGCACGCCGCTCCAGCTGGTGTCGATCAAAGGGCCATCGGTGTCGCCGTGGTCCACACGCGCCACGATGCGGTCTTGTCCGTGTTGCTCTGTGCGCATGAAACGAAAACGGTACTCGCCTTGCACATCGCAAAAGGGCGAGACATGGAACACCTTGTGGGCCAGCATGGTTTGGCCGTATTGCGGTTCGGGCAGCAGGTAGCAGTGGCGCTCACCAAAGGTGTTGTTCACCTCGGCCACGATGGCGGCCAAGCTGCCATCGGCGCGGTGCGCATACCAAAAGCTCACGGGCTTGAAGGCATGGCCCAACACGCGCGGAAAGGCCTGCAGCCAGACCTCGCCTGTGGCGTCCTCGATGCCTTCTTTGGTCAGCAAGGCATCGAGCCAAGCCAAGGCCCCGCCCGTCTCGGCCGGGCGCCCATCGCCATGGTCGGCATCGTGAAAGGCAAACCAGGCGCGGCGGTTGATGGCCAATGCCGTGTTGCAGCGACCGGTTTGCACACTGCGCATGGGCAGCATCAAAAACGCTGTGGTGTAGGCGAAAGCGTGGTGTGCCGGGCGGTGGCGCGTGTGGCGCACCTGGCCCCAGCCGATGAGGGCGGTGTGCGCATGGACCGAGGTGGGTGTCATGCGGCCAGTCTGTCCTGAACAGGGCTGGCCTGTTCGTGGATGAGTTTGAGCAAAGCGCGGCCCACTTGCAGGCCCGATTTCAGGCCGTCTTCGTGGAAGCCATAACCCGTCCAGGCGCCGGCGTACCAGGTGTGCTGTTGGCCTTGCAGCAAGGGCAAGCGCTTTTGCGCCTCAATGGCGCCCCAGGTCAAACACCGGGTGGGCATAGTCGTATCACCCACGATGGTGGCCGGATCGATGTCGTGCAAAGGGTTGAGCGAGACCACCACAGGCTGCGCAAATGGGATGCGTTGCAAACGGTTGAGCAAGTAATGCAGGCACACCCGCGAGGACTCGCGCTCGCTGCTGGCGGCGCGTTCGTAATTCCACGCGGCCCAGGTCTTGGGGTTGGCGGGCAGCACGCTGGCGTCGGTGTGCAGCACGGCGCGGTTGTCTTGGTAACGAATGGCCCCCAGCAGGCTGCGCTCTTCGCCAGAGGCCTCACGCAGCAGGCTCAACGCTTGGTCGGTGTGGGTGGCGATGACCACCTGGTCAAAACGCTCGGCATGCCCATCGGTGATGAGGCGCACGCCCAGTGCGTCGCGCTCGATCAAGCGCACCGGGGTGTTCAGGCGCTTGTCGTGGACCCCTGCCAAAATTTTCTCGACGTAGTTTCGGGCACCGCCCACCACGCTGAACCACTGCGGGCGGTTGGTCACTTGGATCAGGCCATGGTTATGACAAAACCGGATCATGGTCGCCACCGGGAACTGCAGCATCTGGTCGGTCGGGCAACTCCAGATGCAGCCCAGCATGGGCAAGAAATACCAATCGCGAAACGGCTCGCTGAATTTGTGCGTACGCAAAAAGTCGGACAGGGGCTGCTGCAGCTCTTTTTCCCGCTGCTCTTTGGCGATGCGGGTGCACAGCGCATTGAAGCGCATCACATCCAGCAACATGCGCCAAAAACGCGGGTTGACCAGGTTGCCGCGCTGCGCGAACACGCTGTTCAGGTCGGTGCCGCTCCACTCCAGAGTTTTGCCGTTCAGAGCGCCCGGCACCTTGACCGAAAACGACATGTCGGACGGCGCGGTCTCGACATTCAGCTCGGCAAACAGGTTGATCAGGTTGGGGTAGGTGCGCTCGTTGAACACCAAAAAACCCGTGTCCACGCCATGCGTGACCATGCCTTGCGTCGTGGGCAGCGTGATGTCCACGGTGTGGGTGTGGCCGCCAAAGTAGTCGCCCGCCTCGAACACGGTGATGTCGGCGTGGTCTTTCAGGGTGTGGGCCACGGCCAGGCCGGAGATGCCCGAGCCCACGATGGCCAGTTTCATACGTGGCTTGGTTGTCCCGCTCATGGCTTGGCTTTCAGGGCTTTGTCGATGGCCGACACCAAGGTCCGGCTCTCGGGGCCGGTCATGCTGCTGTATTGGTCAATCACCTTGCCGTCACGGCCAATCAGGTATTTGTGGAAGTTCCAGCGGGGCTTTTGGCCGGTTTGTGCGGTGAGTTGTTTGAACAAGGGGGCTGCGCCATCGCCCGTCACTTGGGTTTTGGTGAACATCGGAAACTTCACGCCGAAGGTGCTTTCGCAAAAGGCGGCGATGTCTTTGTTGCTGCCTTTTTCTTGCGAAAAGTCATTCGAAGGGAAACCCAGCACCACCAAACCTTGCTCTTTGTATTGGGTGTTCAGGGCTTCAAGCCCCTTGTACTGAGAGGTGAAACCGCAAAAGCTGGCGGTGTTGA
>JACDQO010000153.1 GCA_015657605.1 Limnohabitans sp.
ATCGAGATCGAGCATGTCAACTTTGCGGCCGATTACAAAGACCGGGTTTTTTCGGAGTTTGTGCGCGAATACCAAGCCGGGCGCACGCCCAACCCGGACATCCTGTGCAATGCCGAGATCAAATTCAAATCGTTTTTGGACCACGCCATGCGCGTGGGGGCTGAAAAAATCGCCACCGGCCATTACGCCCGAGTGCGGCAAAACACCGCCAGCGGCCTGTTTGAACTGCTCAAGGGCCTAGACCCCAGCAAAGACCAAAGCTACTTTCTGCACCGCCTGAACCAAGCGCAATTGAGCAAAACCCTTTTTCCGGTGGGCGAACTGCACAAGACTGAGGTGCGCCGCATCGCCGAAGACATCGGTCTGCCCAACGCCAAAAAGAAAGACTCCACGGGCATCTGTTTCATCGGCGAGCGGCCCTTCCGCGATTTTTGAACCGCTACATCTCCAAAGAGCCCGGTCCCATCAAAGACCCAACAGGACGCACCATTGGAAAGCATGTGGGGCTGAGCTTTTACACCTTGGGCCAACGACAAGGCCTGGGCATTGGTGGCATCAAGGCCAAAGGCGCAGAAATGAAGGCGCTTCAAGCGCAAGGTTTGCGGGGCGCGGGTGAACACACGCCTTGGTTTGTGGCCCGCAAGGACATCCCAAACAACACCTTGTGGGTGGTGCAAGGCCACGACCACCCTTGGTTGCTCTCACCCCAGCTGCAAGCCACAGATGTGAGCTGGTGCGCAGGCCACGCCCCTGCGCCGGGGGCCTACGCCGCCAAAACCCGCTACCGGCAAACGGATGCGCCTTGCAGCCTGCAAGCGCTCAGCACACCCGATGGGTCATCGGGCTTTGAACTTTCGTTCAGCGATCCCCAATGGGCTGTCACGCCAGGCCAAAGCGCCGTGTTGTACGACGGCGAGGTGTGCCTGGGCGGCGGCGTGATCCACTCGGCCAGCGCCTGCCCCAACCCAGCGGCCTGACTTATTCCCCACCCAGCCCCAGCCGGTTGGGTTGGCGCTTTTCGATGGCAAAGCGAAGCAAAGCCGCTGTGCGGAAAATGCCGTGCGCAAACTTGCCGTAGGGCAATGTCAGGAACAAGGCCATCACTGCACCCAGGTGCACCGCCAACATCAAAGGCATGGCCGCTGTTTGGCCCAGCAACCACAGCAACAAGCCGGTCACGCTGACCAAGAACAACAAGGCGATGAAACCCCGGTCCATGGGCTTTTGCGCCGCATCGCCATGGTCCGGGTGACGGCGCAGGTTCAAGCGCCACAAACCGGCCGTGCCCACCGCCAAGCTCACCCCGCCAATGACGCCGAGCAACTTGGGCAAGGTAGTCAGGTCATAGGGTGCGGGCCAGTCGAACACATAGTGGTACAGCGTGGCCACGCTGGTGGCGGCAAAGCACAGCATGAAACCGTAAAACGTCAGGTGGTGGTAACGCCTGCGCTCGTGTGTCCAAGCGTCGTCTTCGTTGTGGCAACCCTCGCCATGGCCGCCGTCCAGGTATTTCAGGCGCAAGGCCGCGTGGGTGGCTTCGGCCGCAGCGGGTGTGGTCAAACCGGCCCCGCTGGTGGCAGGCGTCACATCACGCCAAAAGCGCCGAACACCGAGGGCCAGCGCCAGCACTGCAAACAAGAAGATGGGCGCGAACAGGCTCACCATCAGGTTGTGGGGGAACACCGCATAAAAACCACCGGCCACGGGCGCGCCCCACAGCGTGCCTTGGCGCAACATGGCCAGACAGCCAAAACAAGGCCAAACCCAAAGCGAGCGCCACCGACAAGGTCAAGCCATTGCGTTGGTACAAACTGCCCAAAGCGGGTGGCCAGGCGTAGTCGGCATAGGTCTGGCCACGCACCTGGGCCATGGCCTTGGGCACATTGATGGCAAAGTCGTGCGGCGGTGCGTACTGGCAGGCGTGCAAACACGCGCCACAGTTGTGGCACAAGTTGGCCATGTAATGGATGTCGGCCTTGCCAAACTCCAGCCGGCGCGTCATGGCTGGAAACACCGCACAAAAACCTTCGCAATAACGGCAGCCATTGCAAATATGCATTTGGCGAGCCACTTCGGCTTCCGGAGCTGTCAATTCGCCAAGCGCCAGGGCACGGGCGTCACGCGTCAAGGCATCAAGCGTTTGCATGGTCAGCGCCCTCCTTTTGGGCTTGGACAGCTTTGGCCGCTTGCTCACCCGCGATGCGGCCAAAGGCCGTGCCAATCGTCATGCCCACCCCGGCGGTGTAGCCCTTGCCCAACACGTTGCCGGCCATCATTTCGCCCGCCACAAACAGGTTGGGGCTGGGCTGGTTGTTGAATCGCACAGCGGTGGTCTCATCGGTTTTCAATCCCAAATAGGTGAAAGTCACGCCGGGCCTGACGGCGTAAGCGTAATAAGGCGCGGTGTCCAACGGCCTGGCCCAGTGGGTTTTGGCAGGGCTGACCCCTTCGGTGTGGCAGTCGTCCAACGCCGTGTGGTCAAACGTGCCTTCGCGGCAAGCGGCGTTGTAATCGTTCAGGGTTTGCATGAACGTGGCCTCATCCAGACCCAGCTTGCGGGCCAACTCCGGCAGGCTGTCCGCTTGGGTGCCTTCAAACACGGGCGGCATGAAACGGCCAATGGCTTTGGCGTCGATGATCGAATACGCCACCTGCCCCGGTTGCTGAGCCACCAAACGGCCCCAGATCGCATAGCGCTTGGGCCAAAAATCTTCGCCCTCGTCGTAAAAACGGCGCGCCTCCCGGTTGACCACCACGCCCAAGGACACACAGTCGATGCGGGTGCAAATGCCGCCGTCGTACAAGGGCGCACGCGCATCGATGGCGACCATGTGCGCCTGCGTCGGGTCACCAATGCGGTCAGCGCCTTGCGCCAGCATGTGTTTGAGCAAAACGCCTTGGTTGTAACGCGTTCCCCGGATCAAAAATTGATCGGCCGGGTACTCACCGCGCTCGTTTTGGCCCCAGGCCTCGCGCAGCCATTCGCGGTTGGACTCAAAGCCCCCCGCGGCCAAAACGCAGGCACGGGCCTCAATGCGTTCGCGCCGCACGCTGCCATCGGCCTGCTTGTGCATGACCGATGCGGCCACAAAGCGGCCCTCGTCCAATTCGACGGTATCCACCTCGGCGTTGTAGTGGATCTGCACCCCCAGCTTTTCGGCGCTGCGGTAAAAAGCATTGACCAAGGCCTTGCCCCCGCCCATGAAGAACGCGTTGGTGCGGGCCGTGTGCAAAGCACCGGACAAAGACGGCTGAAAGCGCACGCCATGCTTGACCATCCAGGGTCTGCATGTGGCCGAGTGGCGGATCGCCAGACGGGCCAAATGCTCGTCGGTCAAGCCCCCTGTGACCTTGAGAAGGTCTTGCCAGAACTCTTCTTCCGGGTAGGCGTCGACCAACACGTCTTGCGGCGCATCGTGCATGCAGCGCAAATTGCGGGTGTGGCCAGAATTGCCGCCGCGCCACTCGCGCGGCGCCGATTCGAGCAGCATCACGCTGGCACCGGCTTCACGGGCCATGAGCGCCGCACACAGGGCCGCGTTGCCGCCGCCAATCACCAAAACATCGACCGTCATAAACACTTTCAGGGCAAAGCACAGGGCACAAAGCCCGAATCAGATCAGAACTGGTATTTGCGCAAACCACCATCCACCGGGATCACCGCACCCGTGATGTAACTGGCCAAAGGCGAGGCCAAGAAGGTGACCAAGTTGGCCATGTCTTCCGGCTCGCCATAACGCCCCATCGGGATCTCGTTGTCGCACTGCCACTGGCGGTATTCAGGCGTGTAGTTGCGAAAAATTTGCTCCGAGTGGATACGCCCTGGTGGCACACAGTTCACGGTGACGCCGTGCTTGCCCACCATGCGCGACAAACCTTTGGCCCAGCTGTGCATGCCCGCCTTGGCGCAAAACGCACCGTTGGTGTGCTCGGGCTCGCTCTTACCCGTGATGTTGATGATGCGACCCCACTTGCGCTCAATCATCTGGTCAATCAGGGCATCGGCCACTTGGCGTGGACGGTGAAAGTTCAAGGTGATGGCTTCTTGCCAGGCCTCTTCGCTCACATGCAACTCCTTGAAACTGCGCGAGCCGCCAGCGTTGTTCACCAAAATGTCCACGCTGCCCAAACCCGCCAAAGCCGCCTCTGCCAAGCGTTTGGCCGCATCTTCGGCGTACAGGTCCGACTCGATGATCACAGGCGCATGCCCGCCAGCGGCCACGATTTCGTCTGCCAGCTCGCGCAACTTGTCCACACGCCGTGCCGACACCGCCACACGCACACCCTCTGCGGCCAAGGCCTTGGCAATGCCACGCCCAATGCCCACGCTGGCTCCCGTCACAAGAGCGGTTTTGTTTTTGAGTTGCAAGTCCATGAAAACTCCCATTTGAAAATCAACGTTCAAATGTATTCCCTGGACACTGGGCTGTGCACCAGCACCAAGGGATGGGGGTATCATGAAAAGTGATGGCAATTGGCTTATGGATGGGCTCAATCCGCCGAGAGTTTGGCCTGATGAACCACCCGCCTCCACTTGGCCAAGTCATCGCGAACCAGCGTTTTCAGCTCTTCGGGCGTGCTGGTTTGAACATCGGCGCCCTGCGCCTCAATGCGCGCGACCGTGTCCTTGTCGGTCAGCACTTGGTTGAGTGCCGCATTGAGTCTGTCGACCACCGCTTTGGGCGTTTTAGCCGGCACAAACAAGGCATACCACTGCGTCACATCCACCCCGGGAACGCCCAGCTCTTTCAGGGTTGGGACCCCTGGCAAAGCAGGGGAACGGCGACTGCCCGCAATCCCAACAGGGTGCAACTTCCCGGACTTGACGTGCGGCAAGGCTGTGAAAAGGCTGGGGAACATGATGTGCGTGTGACCTGCCACCGTGTCGTTGACCGCGGGTGCAGAGCCCTTGTAGGGCACATGCATCCAGGAAGCTTTCATGTTGAGCTTGTAGAGTTCAGCGGCGAAATGAGGCGCCGTGCCGTTGCCCGCCGAGGCATAACTCAGTTTCCCGTCCTGCGCCTGAATGGACGCCAAAACAGTCTTGGCATCCGCGGCCTTCAATTGGGGGGTGACCACCATCAAGGTGGGCGAATAGCCGACCAGACCCACAGGCTCGAAATCACCAACCGGGTCGTATCGCAACTTCTGCAAAGCCGGGTTCATCGCATGGGTCGCGACATAGCCAAAAAGCACGGTGTGACCATCTGCTGATGCGCGAGCCACAAACTCAGTCGCAATGGAACCATTGGCACCTGCTTTGTTCTCAACGATCACCGACTGTCCCAGCAAGGGCGCCATTTTTTGGGCAATGACGCGCGCCATGGCGTCGTTACCGCCCCCTGCAGCTGTCGGCACAACAAGGGTGACCGTTCTGTCAGGGTATGCGTAAGCCAGTACCGATGAACTCCAAACCAAGGCGGTCAATAGCTTTTTGAAATTGAGCGGATGCATGAAAAACTCCTTAAGAAAAAACCAAATCAGCTGGAAGCTGCAAAGTTCCTTCCATGATTTTTCGAACCGTACGAACCACGGATGCACGGACCACTTGCAGCTGACCTGAATGCTCCCGGACCTCTGCAGCAATCTGAATCACACCCGAGGGGTGCACCACTTTGAAAATGTGTTCGCCCTCAAGGCACGCCGTCCGGCTGGCCACCGTGCCAGGTAGAGCAAACGCAGTCACCACACCGATGGCGCCTGTGACGGCATGGGCGGTATGGCACTGCCAAGGCGTGAAATAGCGCGACACGATCGCCATGGGGTCTTGACTTGGACTGACCAGCACAGGTTTGGGCATCACACTGGCTGAGACATCGCCCCAAGCCCATGAGTCGACCGGCTTGCAGGCGAATGCGCTCCATGCGGGCCAACAGATCAGGCATCGCATCGAGCTCAGAAGCGCTCTCAGTGCCCGTGACGCCCAAGCTCCGGGCGTTCATCAAGACCATGGGCATCGCTGCATCGATGCAAGTGACTTCCACACCATCGATCACATTGATGCGCTCACCAGTAGGAAAAAGCTGCCCCGTCACAGCGCCCCATGCGTCCAGAAAACTCAGGTAAACCGGCGCAGCTGTGCCAGCCACCCCATCCATGCTGATGTTGCCGTCATAAACCACCCGGCCATTGGGTGTGAGAATTTGCACGTCAATGCGCGCCCCGGTATTGACGTTGTGCACACGCACCGAAGTCATGCCATCTGCGGCCGCAATCAAACCTTGTTCGACTGCAAAGGGCGCCACGCCCGCCAACATGTTTCCGCAATTGGGACGGGTATCGACCCCGTTGGGCCCCACCTGCGCAAACAGGTAGTCCACATCGCAGTCCACGCGCGAAGATCTTGACACCATCGCGACCTTGCTGGTCAGGGTAGAGCCGCCACCGAGTCCATTGATCTGCGAAGCATCGGCCGCACCAATGGCACTTTGCAAAACACGATCTCTCAAGTGATCGTCTTTGGGTAACCAATCACGAAGGAAGAAAGGGCCGCGTGAAGTTCCTGAACGCATCAGGACGCAAGGCAATGAAGTAGTCATGGGTGCGGATGATGCGATCTGTGTAGAATTTTGTGAATTGCATTTTTAAAAAGTATTGATGCAAAAACACAAGACTGAATTCGACATGAACATCAACTTCGATTTGCATGACCTGCAGGCCTTTCTCGCCGCGGCCGAACTGGGCAACTTTCGAAAAGCAGCAGAAGCCGTCCACATTTCGCAACCGGCCTTCAGCCGACGAATCGACAAGCTCGAAAACGCTCTGGGCGTGAAATTGATCGACAGAAGCACGCGCAGCATGAGTCTGACGGGGGTTGGAAGAGACTTCGCACGCAAGGTGCGCCTGCTGCTTGACGACCTCGATGAGACCTTGCTAGGCATTCAAGAAGTCGGAGGAGCGCGAATGGGCGAAGTCACCGTCGCCTGCGTACCCTCTGCTGTTTATTACTTCTTACCGCAAGTGCTGCGCACTTACCACGCCAAGTTTCCACGCATCCGAATCAAAGTGCACGACGCCAGCGCCAATGAGGTCCTTTCGGTCGTCGCCAGTGGCGAAGCCGACTTCGGGGTCAACTTCATGGGCAACGACGAACCCGGGATTGAATTTCGCAGCATTCTGGAAGAGCGATTTGTCGCAGCCTGCAGAAAAGATCACCCTCTGGCCAAAAAGAGAAAAGTCAGTTGGCAAGAACTGGGGCAATACGACTTCATGTCGGTTTCCAAATCATCGGGCAACCGCATGCTGCTCGATTTGGCCTTGGCCTCTGCAGATCAAAGACCACAAAGCATTTACGAAGCCCAGCATGTCACGACCTTGTTGGGTTTGGTCGAAGCGGGCATGGGTGTTGCTGCGGTGCCGTCATTGGCCATGCCCAGCGCAGATCACCCTGTGTTGGCGAGCGTGCCTTTGTTTGACCCCATCATCACAAGGCGGATTGGACTGATTCGCCGCAAGGGCCGCAGCTTCACACCAGCGGCCGAAAAGCTTTATGAGTTGCTGCTCGGCTTGCGTCCCGGAAGCCGCCGCAAGTCAGTGGTCAAAACTTAATGCTTGAATGACCCATCTCCATATTGGACGCTGGAGCACTCAGGCTCGCCCCCAACCAGACGCCAGACCGAACCAAAGCGCGCACACAATCGGCCATGACCACGCGGGTCGCCAAGGCTGCTGGCGACAACTCATCGTCCGACAAACCGCATAAAAAATTCACACGCTTGACTTGATCATCGGTGATGCGTGTCATGCACAGGCTCTCGGTAGCGCCCTGCATGCGCGCTACAGCCGCCCAAGGTTGCAGGGTAGAGCCCAGGCCTGCGCTCACAGCATCCATCAGCATGGCCAAGGAGTCCATCTCCATGATCACACGGGGATCCACTTTGGCTCGAGAAAATGCCGCATTCAGGCCACTGCGCAAGCCATGCGGCCCCGTCGGCAAAATCAGCGGCTCATCACACAGCTGAGACATGCGCAGGCTTTGAGGAAATTTTTTGGCTCGGGTCGATCGTGCAGAAATGAGAAAAATATCTTCCTCAATCAGCGGTAAAACACTCCAGCGCCTGGCTGCCTGCAAGGATTGGCCACCTGCCATCGGCAAGTCAAACAAAACAGCCAAATCGAGTTGCCGGGCATTGAGCATGGCCGACAAGTGCCCCGACAAACTTTCGACCATGTGCAGACGGACATCCGGGTAACGCTCGCGCATGGCCTGCATCAGCGGCAAACCCAGTACCGACGCTGTGGTCGGTGCCAGACCCACGCTCACCGTTCCCGACAGACGGGCCTGCTGGGCAGCGCGAATGGCCTGCTCGGCGTGACGCAAGGTCAACTGCGCCTCCCGGAAAAACGCCACCCCTGCCTCGGTGGGCGTCACGCCCTGCGGGCTGCGCTGCAACAAACGTGTGCTGAGCTCGCCTTCGAGTCGGGTGATTTGCTGGCTCAGCGCCGACTGCACCAGGTTCAGATCCAAAGCGGCGCGGCTGATGCTGCCCATCTCCACCACCCGCACAAAATACCGCAGTTGTCGCAACTCCATGGGGTCAAGTGTCCGATCGGTGCAGTTTCTCTTGGATTTTTTGGCGGCTGCGCCAAACGCTCCACAACACCACAGGCAGCAGCAAAGCCACTGAGATTTCAGGATTGAATGGCAGGCCATAAGCATTCAAGCCCTTGAAGGCATAAAGCAGCAAGCTCACCACGTAATAAGAGATGGCAGCCATGGACAAGCCCTCCACCGTGACTTGCAAGCGCAGCTGCAGCTCTTGACCGCGGGTGAGTTTTTCGAGCAAAACTTGGTTTTGCGCCTCGGTGGCAATGTCCACCCGGGTGCGCAACAGGGCGCTGGTGCGCGAGACCCGCTCGGCCAATGACGCCAAACGCTTTTCTGTGGCATTCACCGTGGCCATGGCGGGCGACAAACGCCGCTGCATGAACTCGCCCAAGGTTTGCGTGCCTGAGATGGGGCGCTCGCGCAACTCCACCAGCCTTTGGCTGACCAAGGTGTCGTAAGCGCGTGTCGCAGAAAACCTGAACCCATGTTCGGCTGTGGCGCGCTCAATGCGCGCAGCCAAAGACACCAACAAGTCCAACAAGGCCTGATCGGTCTCGCCCTTGCGTTCCAGCAAGCCGGTGATGTCAGCCAATTGCGCTTCCGCTGAAGACAACATGGCCGAAAGATTTTTGGCCACAGGCAAGCCACGCAAAGCCATCAAACGGTAGGTTTCCAACTCGAGCAAGCGCTGCGAAACTCGTCCGGCTCTGGCCTCGCTCGTATCCTCTGGCGCCACCACCAACATCCGCTCGAAACCATCGGCGCCAATTCGGAAATGGGTCAGGATGCATGAATGGGAAAGGCCCTCGGCCGTGTTGCCCATGCGAGACGCCAAAACCGTTCCCTCACCCAACCAGCGTTGAGCCTTGGCGATCAAATGGGGGGACTCGATGTCGGCCGATAACATGCCCAGCGCAAGGGCCGTCATGGTTTGTCCCGGCAAGGCGCGCAGCCAGTCGGTGCCAACGGCCACATGCGGCGCCAACTCGGGCAAGTCGGCGCCCCATTGCGCATTCGGCGGTAAATTTTGAACGATGGAGTAACGGGTGAACTCGGTGTGCCGTTCCCATTTGACGGTGAAGTGGTCGCAACGCAAACGCAAAAAATTGCCCTGCAGTTGGTCCAAACCCAAATCGGCATGACCGGGTAAAAGCCGCAAATGCGCCCACTCTTGCTCCCGCGTGACGCCCTCGTTGAGCAGCGCCACATAAACGATCAAGGCTGGCAACCGCACCCGGGCAGGCGGGCGCGCATGCACCTCGTTGTGCAATTCACGCCTTTGGGCGTCTTCTGGCGGTAAGAACCGGGAGGTGATTTCGTTCATGGGACTATTCTGACCGAGCTTAGAGCCGCGCGCTAAGGACGCCACGAGAAATCTCAGCCAGCAGGCCCCATCCCATCAACACCCTCTCAACTTACCCTTAAGGCCCAGGCGGTTCTGGCACCAGCAATCGGCCCTGCCAAATGCCCACGGCTGTGGACAGGCCAAGCCAAAGAAACAGGCCAGACACCAGCAACAGGCCCGCGAAGGTCCAGGCTTGCGCCCCAACGCGGCCCAAGGACAAGGCCAAAGACAAGGCGGCAAAGGCCGCCAAAGGGAAAGACAAGCCCCAAAAAGGCATGTCAAATGCTTGTTTGAAAATCCTGCGGGCCACGAAGGCAGAGCCACCCAAAAACAACAAGGCCACACACCAAAGACC